>JAOZRY010000296.1 GCA_029939965.1 Bacteroidales bacterium
ATAAATCATAAATTGAATTAGCCCCTTCCATTAATAATCCAAATATTCCTGGTAAACAACCTGAAGGAAAGACTTTCCACGCTTTTCGATATTTGTATCGAGAGCGGTACCGGGATTTGTCCAGCGATGTTTTTTTAAATCATTATCATAACAAAAACCGCCTTCAGGCTCGATCCAGATCAGGCCGTTATCGAAGCCGAAATATTTGTAAGACGGGGCATTGGGATTGAATAAATTTCGACTCCAGCGAAACGCCGAAGCATCCAAATTTAATTGCGAAAGTACCGTAGCCGGAATATCGGTTTGTGATGCTGATTGATGTCGGCGTGTATTTTTGAACGATGGATTAATAACATTACCCACCCACAACATAGGTATGTGATGATATTTTTTGGTATGGTACGGATGGTTGCGATATGAGCTATGGCTATGGTCGGCAATTATAATGAAAAGCGTATTGGCATACCAGGAAGTGGTTTTTGCTTTTCTAAAAAATTCGCCTAATGATCTGTCGGTGTAGTATGCCGAGTTTATATAACCTTTTTCATATCCTCCCCAATCCAGCACATCTTCCATGGGCTGATCGTACGGAGAGTGGGTACTTAAAGTGAATAGTGCAGCGAAAAACGGTTCTGTTTCTTTATTCAAATCCCTGTAAAGGCGATCGAGTGTATATTCATCGTGAACTCCAAGCTTACCCCGGAACAGATCATCATCAAAGTCTTTTTCTTCAAAAATTTTATTAAACCCATTGTTATAAATATAGCTTTTAATGTTGCCATAAATCAACTGGCCTCCAAAATAGAATGAAGTACTGTACCCGAAATCGTTAAGGTTGCGAACAAGACTTGGTAGCTGCGAGGCCTTATCGGGCTGAACCGTGATGGAAGTAATTGGGTGGGCAGGAAAACCGCTGAAAATAGAAGCCATGGCTTGCTCCGAACGTGATCCGCTCGATAAAACATTATCAAAAAGAATCCCCTCTTTTTCAAGTTTCCTGAATTCCGGTGTTATGCCGGGCACACCCCCAAGCGATTCGATCAGGTCGGCCGACCAGCTTTCCATTAGCAGTAGTACAATATTGGGTTTTGGTATTGTAATAATGTTGATGGTGGTATCTTTTTCGATGGAAAATATTTCCGCAACGGTTTTCTCTGCTTCTCTTTCTGGATAATACAAAAACGGGTTTTGGTTGAGGTTTTTAAAATTCTCGAACACGCTTACATATAAATTAAAGGCATTATTTGTGGCTGTAAGGTTGAGTATGTTTTTATTTGAGAAATAGGATTGACTTTGATTAATTGGAATTTGCTGAAATCCACCTCTAATACCCAGCAAAAGTAGGGGAGGGGTAAGGAGGAAGAAAATCAGGGAATAAATCCATGATGTTTTTTTGTTCGTTAGATTGATGAAAAAATAGCGGTTGTATAGCGAGATAAAAAAAACTGTGAGGCTAATGACTATTATTAAAAGGATAATAAAAGTTGAGGTTTCGGTAGTTTGAAATACTTCGGACGGATGTTGGAGATATTTTACGGCTTTTGCATTAAGCTTGGTTTTCCATTCGGGGTAAAGGCCAATTTCTCCGGCAGTAATCTGTAAATAAAAAAAGGTAAGTATGGAGGTGTAAATTTTTAAAATTGTACCCGGAAATTTGTATCCGTTAAACGACTGAAACAACCAGATAAAAAATGGGATTAAGAGGAAATAGCAACAAGTTGCAAAGTCAAGTTTTAATGCATGGTAAAATACTTGTGCTTTTTCCGCCAAACTTATTTCCTGAATGCTGAAAAGTTGATAGTGGTACACCATAAACAGAAGGCGTGCTGAGGCAAATAATACCATCCAGTAAACAACCTGGATGAGAAATGCGGATATGTATTTTTTTTGATTAATCTTTTTGCCCATCAATTTTGTTTTTGAGTGCCCAAAACAAATTTGTCATACAAAAAAAGTAAAACCACTGTCATAAAACCAATACTTGCAAATACTATCCAGAATGCTCTTGGGTAATTTTTAAATACAGATTGTTTTTTACTCATTTCCGTTGATTTTTATTGCTTTGGGCTTGTTTTGATGGACTTATGGTTTAATGATTTTCCTGTAAAATTTCTTCCTGATCTGTTGTCGGTTTAGCAAAAACGCCAAAAGTAAAAAGATTAATACTATAAGACCCGAAATAATAAAAATTGAAAAATAGCCAATAAGAATAGAGTTATGGTTTGCCGTAATGGTCGGCAGGTTGTTGTTTAACGTTTCCGCTTGTTCTTTATTTACGGTTTCAACAGCGTTTAGTTCTGAGTCGCTGAAATCAATATCAAAAGATTTTTTGAGTTCAACATATTTTTCCAGATATTTGGTTACACTGTCTTCAATATTTAAGCTACCGTATGTATGTATTAAATTCCTGTAATTTTCTGAAATGTCAAGTTTTAAATCGTATTGTGTAGCTATCTCAAGGCTTTTACGAAAATAACTCAGTGCATTTTTATAACTACCCTGACAACGAAGGTTTTCGCCAATAAAAATTAAGTTTGTGGCCACCCCATCCATATCCCCCATTTCCTGTTCAATTTGCAAACTTTGAATATATATTTCGTTGGCGCGTTGTGGGTTTCCTTCCATTTCGTAAACTTTGCCTATTAAGCTAAGTGTATTGGCTTTTGCAGAATTAAGATGTAACGAATCCCGGATGTATAATGATTCGAACAAAACATCAAGAGCTTTTTTGCTGTCATTTATCTGAATATAAACCAATCCCATATTTTTCAGGATTGTTGCTTTAATGGATGATAGATTTAAGCTGTCGGAAATTCGTAGTGCCTCGTTATATTTTTTAAGAGCCGACACAAATTCATTTTGTGTTTCGTGCAATGCCCCAATATTGTTTAGTAAACGAATCTCAATAATTGGCCTGTGGAGATACTTATTCAGCAATAGTGCTTCTGAGTAGTAGTGCAAAGCTTTATTGTATTTACCGGCTGTATAATATCCGTTTCCGAGACTATTCAAACATCGGAGTAGTGAAGCCGTGTCATTCAGGTTGCGTTTTATTTCGGTTGCTTTTTCGAGCCATTCAAATGCAGCATCCATTTTTGATAATTTGCGATAGAGAATTCCCAAATTGATATAGGTATCCGAGAATCCTGCGCGATCATTTATTTGCATAAACATAGCTCTCGATTGATGATAGTATATTTTTGCACTATCGTACCTTTCGGTTAAATGATAAATGGCTCCCATATCGTACAATGCTCTGGCAAGACTTTGCTGTGTGCCTGATTTTCTTGCAATTTCGAGAGCCTTTGTTGAAATACTGCTCCCCAAAAATATATCAGCATTTCTTATCCCCACAGCATAATTACTTAAAGCCTGAAGTTGCTCAGGGATGGGCTTTCCGATGGTAAGCGAATCGAAAATTTGATTCGCTGATTGTCCTTGAATGTTGGAGGTAATCAAGCACATGGATAAAGCACAACAGAAAAAAACAATTATTCGATATGTATTCTTTGCTTTATTCAAATCAATAATTAGTTTTATTTATTGATAAATAGGGTTCAATTTTATTATAAAGTTGATCATAAATAAGATCGATCTGTTTGAGTTCGGCAATGGAATCAAATTTTCCCACAGCATCTTTGTAATTAAATATTGATTTTACCATGTAATATTCCAGATATGGATGATTTAACAAATCATTAAATCCTGTACTGTTGAGTTCAATTTTTTTGATCATGGAGCGATCAAGGTTTATTTGATCAACAAACTGAACGTAACGATTAGTATCAATTCCAAAAATTTCGAGAAGTTGCGATTTGTCATAAAATCCTCCAAGTTTACTACGGTAGTTAACTATTTTTTGTGCATAAACCGGTCCGATACCTTTGAGTTTTTGTAGTTCGTTGGTATCAGCGCCGTTAATTTCGATTATTTCAAAAAATTGAGATTTTTTATTTGGTTTGATTGTATAAATTGAATCTGTGGACGGAAGCAAGATGTGTTTTTCCAGTTGTGCGTAATCCAGATCAGATATACAGTAAATTTTCTTAAAATCACTTTTCTTCCTAAAAAAACCACCTGCATTTCTGTATTTGATGATTTGCTTAACCTGTTTTTGATTAAGTCCGAGTTTTCGCAGCAGGCTGCTATCCGCCTTATTGGGATCGAAAGGTACAGGGCTTAGTGTTAGTGCTGAAGTCTCTTTTGATTGAGTTAGAATTTTTTTGCTGATGATAATATAGGGTTCGAGTTGATTGTATTCCTCTTTGCTAATAGAATAAATCCGGCCAACATCCTCTTTTTTGTAAAATTCTCCACCGGCGTTCCTGTATTTAATAATCATCTTAGCCTGATGCTCTGACAAACCCATTTCCCGAAGTTTAAGCAGAGATATTGTGTTTGGATCAAAAGGGTATGGTGCCAGTGAGTCTTTTGTTGGCTCCTTACTAATGGAAGATGTAAACAATTTAACCTCATCACCAAAAGTATTGTCTTGTGTGGGATTTATGGTTAAAAAATAGGGAAGCGAAAATTGTGTTACAAGCAAGATAATTAAAAGCACTACAAGGATTATAAAACCATATCGCTGTGCCCTAGTAAAATAAAAATAATTTCTCGCCTTTTCAAATGAATTTGGTGACACAACTTTTTTTCTGACAAAAATAAGAAATTATATCATAAAAAATGATTTGAGACAGCGTTTGGCTATATTTATTGCTTTCAGCGTTGAATAACCCCACTTACCACCTATCAGCAGAAAACATTACCACTCCTCTGTAATAGCAGTAAAATCAAGTATTACAGAAGTGGTGTTTTTGGCCTGTTCAGATGATGACCTTTGGTTTTGATATAGGATTTCTTGCAACATCAACACCTATCGAGCAATGATGAGCTGGAGGGCTGTTTCCCCCCTTTTTTTCTTTTTGTTGTTTGCCTCATTATCAACATTATTGTAATAAAAAAGGCACCAATAAATTGACGCTTTGTAACAACCATCGATCAAAGAATCGCTATCGGTTGTCTCCCCCTAATACGTTT
>JAOZRY010000996.1 GCA_029939965.1 Bacteroidales bacterium
AATAACAATAACAAAATCTCCGGTATCAACGTGTGGAGTGAAAATCGGTTTGTGTTTACCCCTTAGAATAGTTGCAGCTTTAGTTGCAATTTTTCCTAAAATCTTGTCTTTAGCATCAATAAGATAAAATTTTCTTTCAACTTCTTGAGCTTTTGCCATAAATGACTTATTTGTATCTATCATAATTTACACCTATAAATGATTATTTTTAGCTGTGTGAATAAAAAAGTATATCATTTTATTCTCAATTGTCAAGTTAAATGATTATGTAGTCGGTGTCAACTATTAGTAGGTACTTTTATTTTGTAGTCGAAAAAAGTGTAAACTTCCCATGAATCTGTTCATTTGTACAATTTTAGTCTAATTTTCAATTTTGTCTCCATAAAACTGCTCATATTTGCTCTGTCAGCGACGATCTTCGCCCTATTCATGTCATACATTACCTAAAATTTAGTGGCTCTTCACCGTTTCTTGTGGGTAAATCATAGTGGTTGATCTTTGATAAACGATGTAATAATTTTCAATTTTAAATATTCTAGATTTCTGATTCCATAAGAACGTCTTTGAATAACGCGGATTTTGTTATTAAGTCCTTCCATGAATCCAAGCGAAACTTTATGGTTTGGGTGGCAATAGCTGACAATGCCATTCCAGTGACGTTCAATAAGATCAATAAAATCTTTGTATGGCTTTATACGGCTCCAACGCAGTTGAGATTTCCAATTATCAAAAAACTGGCGTGCTTTTATCGGATCATCGTAATCCCAAAGTTGACCAAAAGATTCTTTCAGGATATATGCTTTGTTTAAACGTTTATTGGCTTTAAGTAATAGATTCAAGGACTCTTGTCCCTTGAAGTTTAAGTTGGCTTCTTTGCTGAGCAATGTATAGCGTTGTCCCTTAATAAATTTTCGGTCTTTTTCACTTGCACGTTTATATTCTATACGTCTAACTTTGTCTAAAGCATTGTTTAGATGGCCGATAACATGAAATTTGTCGTAAATAATTTGAGATTGTAGTGCGTTATCATTTAATGAATTACGAAACGGTTTCCACATATCCATAACAGCAATCTTAATATTCTCACATTGTTTATCGCCTAGCTCTTTGTAAAATACGTCCATTTGTTGTTTGTCGCGACCTAATGTTGTGCTCATCCAGATGGGACGTTGTTGATCCATGTCCGCCACAAGAATAGCATATTGATGTCCTTTTTTTATTGAGATTTCATCAATACCAATAGCGCGTAATCGTTTCGAAGGCGGATGTTTTTTAACAAGCTCTTTCATATAAACCATTTCAAGACGTCTGACTTGTCCCCAGGTGAGATTGTGCATTGCGGCTACACGGCTTACTGATACTTCACGACACATTCGCCCAATTTCTCGGGCAAAGCGTTGTGTTG
>JAOZRY010000997.1 GCA_029939965.1 Bacteroidales bacterium
TATAGTCTTTTTCACATGACTTGATATCAAGATTTTTCATAAAATCTATTTTTTTTGTGCTTTAAATGATATCTACCCCTTGATTGATATCAATTTTACCATCTTCTTCCCAATATTTATTTTCTTCAATCACTGTTTTTGCAATCAGTTTTTTACATGTTTTCGATTTGACCTGCGAAAAAGCAACTGGCAAATTGTTGCGGAATTTTTTAAGCGTAAAATCACAATGTTTAGCCATATAATTTTTTACAACCCCCCAACACATTTCAATAGGCTGAAGCTCAGGATGATACTGAGGTGTCCTTAATATGGTATGCCCTGATGCCTCAGCAATTTTATCAATTTTATACTCAGGTTTTGGTTCAAACATTTTACACAATGCGTACAATTCAGCTTTTAATAAATCCTTTCCCCAAGGGATACCTTTATCATCCAACCATTTACGCAGCTTTTCTTTTTTTGTATTTGATTTGGGAAATGTATTCTCTTCGGTGGTATTATGATAACTGGCATTATCCATGATGATAATTGAGTTTGCCGGAATGTTGGGTAACAATTGTTCTGTAAACCATTTGGAAAAATTCCCCCAATCCATTTGACCATGATAATCCCCAGTCTTTTTTTTTGCTTCAAAAACCAGCCGGGCATTATCTACCCAGCCATCTAATGTAATGGCATTCACAACTATTAAACGTTCACCTTTCCCGGATGGTTTGTTCACATCAGGTCCGTCTTCATCAAGATACCAAGTAAACTGATTGGAATGATTTTTGTTTATAAAGGTTTCATCAAGATAAACTTCAGGGCGTATAAATGATCCATCAGAATTTCGATTTAACCGCTTTTGGCGAAGATACCGTCTTCTGGCTAAAATTACATAATCTCGCTCTTTCAGAGCTGAGCGTCGTTTCCCAACCCCATAGGTGAAACCCCATCTATTCAATGCTCTCCACAATGTGGTTATAGGAAAGTTGTAATTAGAATTAATTTGTAATAGATGCTGAAGAACAAGGTCAACTGAAACATGCTGACCCGTTAAATTTTGAGAGCGTATATATTTACGCACAACAGGCTGTAAATTTTGAGGAATAATATATTCTGGTTTCCCCCTTGTTTTTGGTGCGTTGTCTGGAATATTTTGTTTGTTCTTATTATATTCGGCCATGATTCTTCTGACCGTAGCTTGACCAATTCCAAGACCATTTGCTGTTTGTTCTACTGCCCATACAGCCTTGAAATTATTTTTGCTTCGCTTGATATCATTAAATTGTCTTAAATTAATAACGAGCTGTTTCATGCCGCTTGTAAACTCTTTTCCTTGGAATGACATTTAACGCAACCTCGCATAAAATTTTAGCAATAATTATTGCATTCTATACAAGATATATAGGCAATTACAAGAGG
>JAOZRY010000998.1 GCA_029939965.1 Bacteroidales bacterium
CTTCAGCTTTTAACCAATCATAACCTTTAGCTTCAAGTTCGAGAGCCAGTTCTTTTCGACCTGATTTTACAATTTTGCCATTAAACAGCACATGTACAAAATCAGGAACAATATAGTCGAGCAAACGCTGATAGTGCGTAATAACCACAGTAGCGTTTTCGCTGGTTTTAAGAGCGTTAACACCATTTGCCACCACCTTTAGTGCGTCAATATCCAAACCCGAATCAGTTTCGTCAAGAATGGCAAGGTCAGGTTTGAGCATGGCCATCTGGAAAATTTCGTTTTTCTTTTTCTCACCTCCCGAAAAACCTTCATTTACTGATCGGTTGGTAAGTTTCGATTGGATACCCACCAGCTTTTTGGCATCTTCCATTTGTTTCAGAAACTCAGTTGCCGTAGCCGGTTCAAGGCCCTTGTACTGCCTTATTTCATTAACTGCTGTGCGCATAAAATTGGTAATGCTCACACCCGGAATTTCAACAGGATATTGAAACCCAAGAAAAATTCCTTCGCGTGCGCGATCTTCCACCGGCATATCGGCGATATTTTTTCCTTTGTAAAAAATTTCGCCTTCGGTAATATTAAATATTCCTTCTCTTCCGGCAATTACCGCAGCAAGTGTAGATTTTCCGGTACCGTTGGGCCCCATAATTGCATGTACTTCGCCGGGCATTATTTCCAAATCCAACCCATTAATAATCTCTTTTCCCTTAATGCTTACATGCAAATTTTTTATTGATAACATTCTGATTTATTTTTATCTGATTAAAATTCAATTTTTTACAACCTTGTAAATAAGTCATGTCTTGTTTAAATTTATACATTCAGCCTAACCCACACTACCTTCCAAACTAATGCTTAACAGTTTTTGTGCTTCTACAGCAAACTCCATGGGCAGTTTTCTTAATACTTCCCCGGCGTATCCGTTTACAATAAGTCCGATGGCGTTTTTCTCACTGATTCCGCGCTGCAAACAATAAAACAACTGGTCTTCTGATATTTTTGAAGTGGTAGCCTCATGCTCTATTACCGAAGATTTATTTTCGTTGTGGATATACGGGAAAGTGTGTGCCCCGCATTTGTCGCCCAAAAGCAGTGAGTCGCATTGCGAATAGTTCCTCGAATTTTCGGCTCGGCGCGTCATGCGTACCAACCCCCGGTAACTATTATTGCTATGCCCTGCCGAAATCCCTTTCGAGATAATTGTGCTTTTGGTATTTTTTCCCAAATGTATCATTTTGGAACCTGTATCTGCTTGCTGATAATTATTTGTAACTGCAACCGAATAAAATTCGCCTACCGAGTTGTCGCCCATTAAAATACAACTTGGGTATTTCCAGGTAATAGCCGATCCTGTTTCAACCTGAGTCCACGATATTTTAGAATTTGCACCCCTGCATATTC
>JAOZRY010000999.1 GCA_029939965.1 Bacteroidales bacterium
GGGTTTGTATATTATTGAACTGGTTTCTGATGAAATTATTATCAGGAAAAAATTGCTAGTTCAACGATAAATGCACCTTTATTAAGAGTATCTTATCCCAAAATAGTTTTCAAACTACCAGCTAACCTATTAATCATCGCCTTGGTATGGGTAGAAAAAACTACAACCCGCAAAACCCCTGCACCTCCCGAACCACGGTAATTTGCATATTGAATATAAATTCCTCTTTTCATTAAAGCTTTGTGAATACTTAGCATTGTAGCTTTATCTCCGGGGGCAAATGCTACAATCGGCAAACAATTATCGTTGGTTTTAAGAAAAGAATTATTCGATAATTACTTTTTGTGAGACTGTATTACCATCATTAGCGGTAACTTTTATGAAGTAAATGCCTTTGTTCAATTGACTAACATCTATTGAAGTTTGTCCTTCAAGCCAGGTGCTTTCAACCATTTGTCCGGTAACATTAATAATTTCCAGTTTAGATGTTTGTGTTACTGAAATATTTAACACATCTTTTGCAGGGTTAGGATAAACCTTGATGCTATTTTCATTTTGGATATCATTAACCCCCAAAAAGATGTCAGGGCTACCTAAAACGGCAACTTCCTGAGCAGAAAGGGTCCTGTTAAAAATTGCAATCATGTCAATTTCTTTATCCCCGTCACGTGGCGGGTCATTAATCGGAAGCCTTTCATTGTTTCCACCAACCTTAATGGCAGCATCATCCGGATTATTATCGGCTCCATAAAGTGCAGGCCTTGCATCTAAAAAGTCGCCTTCCATTGAATGCCACAATTCACCATCAACATAAATGTAAATACCTTCGGCAAGCTTTGCTGAATAAACAATTCTATACCATGTTTCTGTGGTTAATGTATTATCTGAAAAACCCAGTGGGTCTTCGCCGGAAGACGGTGCCCCGACTGATCCAACTTTCATATCGGCGATCTCCATTTCAGAAGTATAGCCATTTTGAGAAGGCGTTGGGTTTACTTCCAAAAGAGAATAAATGCCTGATGGTTCATAGAAACGAACATCAACCACTACTGTAAAATCATTTACATAATCACCCCCGCCATTTGCAGGGATACCGTGCCATATTTTAAACCAGTTGTGGGCCTTTAATGATATGGCGTTATTATAAATACCATCAATAACATCCCAGTCCTCACCTTGAATTGAAGGTTGATCGTCTTCACCACTTGGTGC
Source organism: Bacteroidales bacterium (assembly GCA_029939965.1). Classification (GTDB taxonomy): domain Bacteria; phylum Bacteroidota; class Bacteroidia; order Bacteroidales; family 4484-276; genus SABY01. The sequence goes on from JAOZRY010000999.1 coordinate 1,213, forward strand.
ATCAGGGAGGAATTTCATCACACCTTCACACATAACAAGCCCTACACCTGGTTCTGGGGCTGTGTTTTTAAAAATATTTTCTATATCAGCAAAATCATACAAGCCAACAAAACCTTCTATTTCTTTCTGGATTTGTGCCCTTGACACCATTGTAGTTATCGCTATAACTACCATTAGCAAAGTAAATTTTTT
>JAOZRY010000297.1 GCA_029939965.1 Bacteroidales bacterium
CAATATATTAACACAGAAAATCATGGGAATTAGCATTATGAATTTCTTCTTATAACGTCGTATAGATTTTCAGATTTAAATGGTTTTGCAAGGTAGTCGGTCATTCCCAACCCAATGCATCTTTCTTTTTCGCCTTTTAAGGCATTTGCTGTCATGGCAATAATTACAACTTTTTCATCCTTTTCCATGTTTTTTTCAATCTCTCGTATTTGTTTGGTAGCCTCGTATCCATCTAAAATTGGCATTTGGATATCCATAAATATCATATCGTAATTATTTTCTTTAAACATTTCTACCGCTTCCTGTCCGTTTTTTGCCAAATCAACATCTAAGGTAATACTTGCAAAATGCGCCATAGCAACTTTCTGATTTATCAAATTATCCTCAACCAGTAATATATTTAAATCCAAATCGGAAAAATCTGTCTTTGATCGCTGTGCAACTTTTATGAGGGGTGTTGATAATTCAAATAAGCCTGTAAACCAAAATGTTGAACCTTTGTTTAATTCGCTGGTAAAACCTACTTCGCCTCCCATTAGCTCTGCAAGCTGCTTACTAATGGTCAATCCTAACCCACTTCCTCCAAATTTTCGGGCGGTGGATGCTTCTGCCTGCGAAAAAACTTTAAACAGTTTGCCATGATTTTCTTTACTAATACCAATTCCTGTATCAATAATAACAAACTTAATTTTTACTTTATTATCAATTGTTTGAACCGGATAAACATTAATATTAACAAACCCTTTCTCAGTGAATTTTATAGCATTATTCGTTAAGTTTATAAGAATTTGTTTTATCCGGGTTTGGTCTCCAAAAACCCATTTTGGTGTTTCGGGGTGAATATTTAAACTTAAATCTATTCCTTTATCCAGGGCTTTTATTTTAAGTATTTTTTCAGTTTCATTTATCGCCTGCTTTAAATCAATTGTTATATTCTCAAGCGTAAGTTGGTTTGCTTCAATTTTACTGTAATCTATTATGTCGTTAATTAATGAAAGTAAATTTTCGCCGCTTACGCTAATAACTTCAAGCTGATCCTTTTGCTCTTCGGTAAGTTTACCTTGTTTCAGGATGCTTGTAAAACCAATAATTCCATTAAGTGGAGTTCTGATTTCGTGGCTCATATTTGCTAAAAACAATGATTTATAATGAGAGGAAAGTTCGGCTTTGTCGAATGCTTTTTGTGCAATCAGTTTTTGTTTTTCTACTTCCTGATTTGCTATCATCAAATTGTTGATGTACCGATCAACCAGTTTTTTGTACACAATTAATCCAATTAATCCTAAAATAAAAATAACAATATGTATTATCCAAACATTGGTTTTTAAATTATTTTCGCTTTCTATGTACCCGGCGGCTGGTATCGAAACCTGAATTCCACCTCTAATATCCCCAAGTTCATAACCTTGAATACTATGGCATTTCAAACATGCTTTTTTCACAACCAACGGTCTCATATATCTGTAAACCATTTCCCCGTTCATTTTTTGTAGCTCCATTGTGTCTTTTACGCCTTGCTCAAACGAATTAAGCATTATTGTTTCCCAATTGTCAGCTTTGTTCTGTGGGCGAATTGGATTTAAACTTGTTATGTGAAATTGTGTCTTATTTTGAGCTTTAGCAATATTTGCCACCAATCTGGTCATATAAGCGGGATTTACCAATGTTAAATCCAGATTGAGCGAGTCGATTCTCAAATCACGATTGGGAACATCGAGATACTGATTCGGAAAAACATCATCGCTTACTTTTACATAAACGCCACCATGCTTCGCATTCCATGCACGCATTATTTCAATCTCATCAAAAAATGCACTTGTTTGTGTTTTAGCATTAAGAAATACAGATTTGGATATAGATTTTAAATTAAACAACAAAGAAATGGAAATTAGAATGATCCATAATAAAATAACAAAAGGAATAAATCTATTTACTAATTTCATAAATATTCGCTTATTGATTGATTAAGTTATCAGGCTGTAAAGATAAATAAAAGTAGTTATTGGACATCAATTCATTGAGTTTTTGATAAGTCATGCAAAAAAATAATACCGGAATTAGTTTACTCCAAATTTAAATTTTATCTTACCTTCAACACGTTAAGCAATTTTAGTATTACTATTTTTGTTGTAGAAAACCCATTTCTCTAAAAATAATTAACCCGGAATAACACTACCTGTTTCAGGAATTTTATACTGATAGTCAATAGTTCCATATAAAATCACCGGATACCATTGAAGAAAATTGCTACAATTACAAACCAGGAAAAAACATGAAGCAAACTGACTTGTGACGGGAATTAGAACGGGTTAGATTTGGGTTAATCATTCTTTATTAGGGTAAAGCTTTTTATCCATTAAACAACAAAGGCTTGTTAACCAATAGTTAACAAGCCTTTTTAAGTACCCGAGGCCGGAATCGAACCGGCACGAACATAGTTCAATGGTTTTTGAGACCATCGCGTCTACCAATTCCGCCACTCGGGCAGATACTATTTTTTAATGAACGTTCTAATAAATTAATGCATCTCAAAAATGCGAGTGCAAAAGTAAATGTTATTTTTTAATTTATTAATAAATCTCCAAAAAATATGTGCTTTAGTATTTAATTGTACTAATTTTGCAGCCAGAAGTTCAACAGATAATTTATTCATATTCATGGCAGCAATTGTTAATATTTTTTCGGGTGATACCTCTTTATATCTTGCCAAAAACATTGCGAAAGTTTATGGCAAAGAACTTGGAAATGTTAAAATCTCTCACTTCAAAGATGGTGAATATCAACCCTCCTATGAAGAAACAATCAGGGGGAATGATGTTTTTTTGGTACAATCGACCAACCCACCTGCCGACAATCTCTTTGAACTACTGCTACTTATAGATGCTGCCAAAAGAGCCTCAGCCAAAAGAGTGGTTGCTCTGATTCCCTATTTTGGATTCGCACGTCAGGATCGCAAGGACAGACCCAGAGTATCGATTGCTGCAAAACTAATCGCCAACCTTTTGGTAGCTGCCGGTGTTGACCGGATTATTACTATGGATTTGCACTCCGACCAGATTCAGGGATTTGTTGATGTTCCGGTTGATCACATGTATGCCTCTTCAATTTTTGTTCCATATCTTCAGGCTCTCAATTTGCCAAATCTTACTATGGCATCACCTGATACTGGTGGAACCAAAAGAGCTGCTGCTTATGCCAAGTTTTTGGATACCGATCTGGTTATTTGTTTCAAGCAACGCAAAAAGGCAAATGAAGTTTCATCATTGCGAATTATTGGTGATGTGAAGGATAAGGATATTATTATTGTTGATGACATAATTGATACAGCCGGTACAATTACAAAAGCTGCTAATATGATGATGGATGAAGGTGCCAGTTCAGTAAGGGCTGTTTGTACGCATCCTGTTTTTTCGGATGATGCGATTGGGAAAATCGAAAAATCAGCACTTACTGAAGTATTTGTTACCGATACCATTAGAAGAGTAGCCTCCGGTAAAATAACCATACTCTCAACCGCTGAGATTTTTGCCGATGTAATTAACAGAGTAAATAAAAATAAATCGATAAGCACCCACTTTGGGTTCACAACGATGTTATAATTCAATATTTTATACATTAAATTTTAAATTAAATGAAAGCATTAAAATTGAGCGGCTCTCCAAGAGAGGGCGTAGGGAAAAAGGATGCTAAGAAACTCAGAAGAGAAGGTAAAGTGCCATGTGTATTGTATGGCGGAAAAGACCAAATTCAGTTTTCGATTCCCGAAAAGGATTTCAAACCTCTGGTTTTTTCACCACATACATTCCTGATCAATCTGGATGTAGATGGCAAAACTTTCAATTGCATTTTACAGGATATCCAGTACCATCCGGTAAGCGACAATATTCTTCATGTTGATTTTCTCGAATATTTTGAAGACAAGCCTATTAGTATTTCCGTTCCGTTAATTTATACCGGAACATCAGAAGGTATTTTAAAAGGTGGCAGGTTATTCAGGAAATACAGGAAATTAAGTATTAGTGCCCTTCCGGGTAACTTACCTGATGAAGTTGTTGTGGACATTACTAAACTCAACATCAATGATACTATTAAAATATCAGATCTTGAACGTCCAAATGTAACATTCCTCGATCCTCCACAGTCTATTGCAGTAAGTATTAAAACAGCACGTGCCGTAGAGGAAGAAGAAACAGAAGAAGAAGCCGAAGGAGCTACAGAAGGAGAAGAAAGTGCAGAAAAATCAGAAGAATAAAACTCCTGATACAACTAATAAAAAGGTACAAAGCCACCGGTTTTGTACCTTTTGTTTTTTAACACTAATTCGTATTTGATGAAATACCTGATAGCCTGTCTTGGAAACATCGGCGATGAATACGCAAACACCAGGCATAACATTGGTTTTATTATTGCCGATGCTCTGGCAAAAGAATTAAAAGCTGATTTTAAAACCGAACGTTTGGCCATGATTACAAAACCACGATTTAAGGGTCGCCAACTGGTGGTAATAAAACCTACTACATATATGAACCTTAGTGGGAAATCTGTGAGGTATTGGCTGGAAAAAGAAAATGTGCCCCATGAAAATGTTTTGGTTGTTTTTGACGATTTAGATTTGGATGTTGGTGTTTTGCGCATGAGAATGAAAGGCAGTGGAGGAACCCATAATGGTATGAATGATATAATTAGTACTCTTGGTCGAAATGATTTTACACGATTAAGAGTGGGAATCGGTCGGGATTTTGCACCTGGTTATCAAGTTGATTATGTGCTGGGACAATGGACAAGACCTGAAGAAAAAATCATGCTTGATAAAATTCCTATCGCTGTAGAAATTATCAAGAGTTTTGTATTTATTGGAGCCCAGCGAACCATGAATCAGTATAATAATAAATAAGAGCAGCGATAGCTTTTATAAAACCATTTTGCAAATCATCCTGTTGTAGTTTCTAAATTATTTACTGATTTTGAAGATGTTTTTTTTGGGCGGCTACGGGCTTTCCGTTTGTAGTTGCCTTGTGCCCGCTGTA
>JAOZRY010000298.1 GCA_029939965.1 Bacteroidales bacterium
ACTATTAAAATGTAATAATACTTTTTGATTTTATAATTTGCCATTTATTTACCAATTAATAATATTTGATATGAAAAAAAATACAACTTTGTTTTTTTTGCAATTATGTGCATACTTTTTTTACCGCCAGCATCAATTTCCCAAAGTTTTTTAACAGGACAATTATATGTAAATGTTGCAGATGAATCCGGTATCCCAGAGTTTATTAACATTGGGGACACTATTGCTGTAGAATTGGATAACACTGATATTGAATACTTATTCAACCAATATGGTGTTTATGCATTTGAAAAGTCATTCCCAATTGTTGATTCGTTTCCAAACGCCTATAAATATGATTTAGAAAATGTCTATACATTAAAATGTCATGGGAATGAAGAAATGCTCATGTCTCTACTTTATGATAATAATAACGGAACCTATAAATATATAGAATTGATTCCAAATTATTATCCATCTCATACGCCAGATGACTACCATCTTTTGTATCCTGAACTGGGAAATAATTGGGCGCTTGACCTTATTAATGCCGAACAAGCCTGGGATTATACGCAAGGTGATCCAAATATAAAAATAGGAATACCTGAAAAGGGGTTTCTGTACACACATCCTGATTTAATAAAAAAATCTCAATGGTAAACTCAGCTAATACACCCACTGTCCATGGTACAGCAGTAGCGGGTTGTGTAGGAGCAGAAACTAACAATGGTATTGGCATCAGTTCGATAGGGTATGATTGTTCCCTTTTAGGATACAATCTTAATCCAGAGTATCCAGAGTGGATTAGTAGTATGCTAAAATTATCTCTATCAGGAGCAAAAATAGTAAATGCAAGTTTTGCAATTTGTCTTTATTCTGAATCTGTTCAAAAAGTTATGTACCTAATAAGAGACAATGGAACCCTCATTATTGCAGGTGCAGGTAACGGTGGAAGTCCTCCGGGTTGTACACCTAATTGCTACAGGTACCCCGCTTCATATGATGGTGTTATCAGCGTTTCAAGTGTCTGTCAAAATGATTCCCATGAAGGCCCCGGAGGATTAATACATACTCATAATGACAAGGTGGATGTATGTGCCCCAGGCTACGATGTGATTTCAACGACTTTTGATAACCAATATCGACCAATCTATTATTATGTTACTGGTACTTCTTTTGCGACACCAATTGTAGCTGGTCTAGCTGGTTTAGTTTTTTCAATCATACCGGACGCTCCTCCTGCGTTAGTTGAAGGAATAATCGAATTGACTTGTGATAACATTGATAACATTAATCCAAATTATGCAGGTCTGCTTGGTAATGGAAGGATAAATGCATATGAAGCAGTGTCAACAGCCTGGGATATATCAACTACCAGTACACAACCCATCATTATTAGTAATGGCCAAAACATTACACTTGAAGGAGCTGATGGTATTAAGATAATCAACGATTATATTAAAGTGTGTACTGGAGGCACCCTTACCGTAAAATCGAAATTGTTTTTCAAAGAAAATGCAAAAATTATGGTTGAACCGGGAGGATTACTGATTATTGATGGTGGTTTATTAACTACTTATAACAATTCTTTTCTCTGGGAAGGGATTGAACTTTGGGGGGATGTAAATCAAAGCCAGTTAACACCGGAAACACAGGCTAAAATTGAATTGAAAAATAGTGCCAGGATAGAATATGCTAAAATAGCCGTTGGAACTTTCAGAAAATACAATGAGTTTTTAAGTATAGCCAGTGGTGGAATTATTATGGCTGATACTGCTATATTTTACAATAATAAAGTATCCATCGACATGTGGCCTTATGAAAACCATCACCCGATAAGTGGTGAAATATTTTCAAATCTTAGTTACTTTAAAAATGTCAGGTTCAACAAAACAGAATATTTTTTCGAAACTTTTACTAACGATGTATTCGTTAAACTTACAGGGGTAAGGGGAATTGATTTTAAAGGTTGTGAATTTGAAAACATATTTAGTGTTAACGCTTACACTGAAACTTGGACTTCGGAATTAGGAATAGGTATATATAGTGTTAATTCAAGTTTTAAGGTCGATTATTTATGTTTAACTCAACAATCGCCATGTGATGATTATAAGCCATCCATGTTCAATGCACTATATTATGGTATTTATGCAATAAATAGCCTCACTGACAAAACATTTTCTGTTTTGAACACAAAGTTTGGTGTTCACAGGAACTACAACGGATTTCCAAATTCTGAAGGTGTGTTAAAAGGTATTTATGCTTCCGGTTTTGATAATGTAAATTTATCCAACAATGAAATTAATCTGCCATTGACTTATACAACAGAGTCATACGGTATTTTTTTGATAATAGCACAAACTATTGCATTAGCAATAACCATATTTCCTTAATTGCAGATTTTACTATACCTTATGGCTTTGACAACTTACTTCATGGTTTAATTATTAATAATTCGGGAGATGACAATAATGAAGACTACGGAAATTCTTTCGAAAGGTTATTTATCGGTATCCAACCCCAAAACCAAAACCGTGGATCAACGACCGGACTTCAATTAAAATGTAACGATTTTTATAAATGCCTATATGATGTTGCAGTTATAGTGGATGATGAACTGCCATATAAAGGGATTGCAATATATCAGGGCACTTCCGCTGAACCGGCAGGAAATCTTTTTACAGAATGGGGTCAAAACGAGTACCATATCTATAATGAAGGCGATCCGGTTACTTATTACTATCATAATAATCCTCAGGTTTATCCAGTTGAGCCCGAGGAATACAGTATTAATGTAACCATCAGCGAAGGATCTATACCTTATAACCCATTGACAAGTTGCCCGGATAACACAGGGGGAGGGTCATCAGGAAGTGAATCGATGTTAGCCGAATATGAACAATTGAGCAGTGACCTGAGCATCCTGGAACAAACATATAATGTACTGGTTGATAACGGAAACACCTCATCCCTTGAAAGCCAGGTTGAAACTACAGTACCGACTACGGCCAATGATACAAAGGACGAGCTATTGGCCATTTCACCCTATGTGTCGGATAGTGTGTTAAAAACGACCGTTGCAAACGAAAATGCAATTGATAACATAAGGAACAATATATTTAATTTCCTGCTTGCCCATTATATGAATAATAATATTGATAGTGCCAAATTACTACTCGAAAATGAAGCATCACTTTCGGCAAAGTATAAGCTTGTAATGCTATATCTTGAAGAAGGAAACACTGCTCAGGCCACCTCACTATTATCCGGCATTCCATTACAGTTTAATCTTTCAGCAGAAGAAATTGTTGAATATGCCGATTACATTTCGCTTTTTAATATTCTTATCAATAACGGACAGTTCAGTTATCAGCCCGATAGTTTACAACTTGCCGAACTGGCCGGCTTCTTTGCCCAGGCAACAGGAAAGCCAGCAACTTTTGCTCGTAATATGCTAATATCTTCTGGGATGATCAATTACGATGAACCCATTCTCAAACCAAGCCCTTTTAAATCATCGGGCTTCCCTTACGACAGGTTTGAAGCAATAAGTGTGAATACTACAATAGAAGGATTTAATATTTTTCCAAACCCGGCACAAAAAAGCATTTCTATCGAATATCCGGTTGATGAGACCGGGGATGCTCTTGTAATGAGTATTTGTAGTTTGACGGGAACTGTTGTTAAAGAGGTTTTCCTTGGCAATGCAAGTGGCCTTATGGTAGTTGAAGTTACAGGGATTAAACCCGGTGTGTATGTGTGCAGGATTACCGGCAACGGAAAAACATTAAAAACCAATAAGCTTACAATAATTTATTAATTTTGATTTATAAAAACTTTGCAGTGCCGGTAGGATGTTTCAACCTTGTCCTGCCGGGCTGCTTAAAATTAAATGTGTTCATGAAAACCAAAAGCTTGCTGATAATATTTGTATTATTGTTGACAGCCTTTAAGGCCGTAACAGCCCAAACATGGGAGCGGATTTACGGCATGCCCAACCGCTATGAAAATACTTACGGGGTTGCCAATACTTACGACATGGGAATTATACAGGCAACAAGGGTAAACTGGGATGCCCTGTGGCTAAACAAAACCGATGTGAACGGCAATATTTTATGGTCGAAATATTATAAACATCCGTATCAAAGCATTTATGTAGGTTGCCTCACAAGATATTCACCTGACAACAGCCTTTTGATAGCTGGCGGATCCACACAAATTGATGACTGGGGCGATCCTGTTTTGTTTAAAGTAAATGCTTGTGGTACATTGGATTGGTGTAAAATATGGAATATTGTTGGTGGGAATTATGGTGTTCAGGTATTAAACACCTTATCAGGCGATATTATTTTGCATACCCGGTACGCTTCCGAATCAGGAGGTTTTGACAACCGGTTTCAACTTGTTAAATTGGATGCGAATGGAAACTTCTTGTGGATAAAACATATTATGCCACAATCAGAATACCCAAATATTATTAATGAAGATATGTACAGCCTGATCAACACAAGTGATAATGGTTTTTTATTTGGTGGCCGTGGCTATTACCGCGATACTGCAAACCCTGACTTGTTCTGGCTCCGAAATATGGTGGTGAAATGCAACAGCGAAGGGGATGAAGAGTGGGTAGGGGTATATTTCACACAGCGCGACGAGGAGGAATTCCATGGAGTAATTGGAAGTGTTTTTGAACTGAATGGAAATTATTATGCCGGAGGCACCAGATACCTAAAATATGGAAATCAAACCATCGCTTCCACTCCGGTTTTGTTAAAAATCAACAATACCGGCAAGTTGCTGTCGCACCATCACACGTTTGGGGATTCCATTGTTTTTTCGCTTCCCTGGGCTTTCGATGTTATAAATGATACCGCGGTTTTTATGGTAACCCGTACAACGCCATCGCTGTCGCAGGGTGTACATATAGGAATGATAATTACGGATAGCCTGGGAAACATCAATAAGGCACTTGATAATGAGATTGGCTATGCCATAGAAGATTGCCTGACCAAAACCCATGATGATAAATACATAGT
>JAOZRY010000299.1 GCA_029939965.1 Bacteroidales bacterium
CTGTTATGTTGTTGCATTCGTAAAATAGGATTGTCGTATTTTCCACCCGTAATCAAGTCGTTATTATTTCGTAAACCTGACTCCAACATACATTTAGAATTCTGAAAACCTGAATTTTAAAAATAGTTTACGGTGGGGTAGGATTTTTCTATATTATCAAAATAAATATAGATTATTACTACTGCCCGATAAAAATATGTTTATCCCCTACAGGGAATAATTCACAATTTGTAACTGATTTTTCTACAATACTTTATCCGCTACGCGGAATTCGCCGTAGGCGATTTAGTATTGTAGAGAAAAGTTGCCCAACAAAAATAAATACCTCGTAGAGGTTTGACCCTCACGAAGTTCGGATTATAGTTTTGAATTTGGTTGGACAGTAGTGATAGTCTATAAATCACGACAGTATTAACTACGTGAAATCAGGAGTTCTGAAATCAGGAGTTCTGAAATATCGCGAGAAGGAGTATTAAGAATGTGTATATGTTTATTGATGACCTTTTTTTCATTTCCAGCATATCTCCATAGGAGTCACATGGACAAAATAATATTTAGCCCACTTGCCCAGGGCAAACGCATGAAACTATATTTATCTGATAAGCAATTAAATCGGGATGAATAATACATTTATTATACTAAAAATGAGATAAAAGGGATTTGCAAAAAGGGTGCTTTGGCGAGGAAAAACGATTATTTTCACCCCTCCACAATCCATATCCATTATAAATTAACATATGTAGCTAAAACGAATGTTCAGTCAAAACATACTTTCGTCCTAAAAAACCCTGCGTCCGTTCAGTGAAACGGACATTTTAACATTTCCGCAATTTCCCCTGAAAAAATTTTTCTTGGTTTTCCCACAAATCGTATATTACTTTGCCGTGCTTATATTTAACAGGGCAAACCGAGAAATGAAAGATGCCTGATTTATGATCTAAAAACTGAAATGCAATAGTATCTCCCGTTACACAAATATAATCCTAAAACCGAAAACACCCCCATTATTAACCATGCAACCGTATCACCATGCCAAAAAAATCAAATTTATTAAGTTTCTAAATAGCATTTGTAACTTACTGATATTCACCCCCCCCCCCCGCCCCATTCCTACCTGCATCAATCTGCAACTTATTATATATAACTGTGCACAATATTTTTTTATTCCAATTATTATGCTTTGCTTTGTGAAATCGTTTTGAAGCCCGGCCCCCGAAAACAGATGAACCTGACCTGGGTTTCAACCGAAACGGACACCAAATTAATTAAAAATGTTTGCCTTATGGGTGAATAGCTGTCAGACAGTTTAAGCTAAAAGCCAAACACATAATCTTTTAACTGCAGTGTGTAGTTTAGAGGATAACTGTCTGACAGCTTTTGGCCTCATACATTAGATAAAAACTCAGTACAAAATAATTACTAACTTAAACCCAACAAATTATGAACAAATTTAAACTTTTAACAGCAACAACAATTTTTGCCCTTTTTGCAGGGGCGGTTTTAATGCATTCGTGCAGCAAGCAGGAAATAACAGATAAACCTGTAACAGGTAACGGGGAAGTTGCCATGAGCGGGGGGGACATTAATTTTCAAAACAAGCTTGTCCGGTTTAGGGACAAGGTGGGGTACATTAAAGAACATCCCGGTTTTAAATCAGGGGAGGTGATGAGCGTGGATTCGGTTGTGTGGTATCTCGAAGCAACCATAAATTATACCTATGGCCATCCCGACAGGAAATGCAATGAGATTTATAATTATGCCGACAGTGTTTATTTAAACAATTCATCTTCCGGGGAAGCCACATTGGATGATATTGTTTTAGTACACGATTTAATCATAAGTAAAATAGGCGATTATTATTATAACATAAATGAAGAACAGAAAGATTTTATTTTAACTGATATTTCGAAATCAGAAACACAAAACGGACAAACAAAATTATCATTTACAGCATCTGTTGGCAGTGGTTGGGACAATTATCTTTATCCTTTTGATGAAACAGATTTTTGGTATTACGGGCAGGGAATGGGAAAGTGCGGCCCCTACGGCGGAAATTTCGGCGAAGACGCAGCCACAAAAATATTTTATTTATTGCCCTATTACCAACCTATTTTTGATCCGGGTCCCGGTTACATGGTCGTTTATTCTGATGTTGAAACAATTGACTCTCACATATTATTCGATGAGAATCCTGAATTTTTTAGAAATCCAGGTGACCCCGAACCGGTTGATAACTGGCTTGACTATTATATGTTTTATGCCTCAAGTGAATACGGAGATGAAAACCTGGATGAAAATGAAGAATGCCTGGATACCCTGGAAATGAATTTTTATTTTAACGGTGTACAAACCATGATATACAATAAATTCCCTGCTATTACTGATCCACCTGACAAAACATACATGCAGTGTACATCTCTTGAAGGAAAATTTCAATCGGATGATTATTCAGGTGTAATCTTCCACGAAGGAGACTTTAAATATGGGATACGTCATATAATACCCGTTACCGGAGATATACCCGTTGACCTTCCATTTTAATTAAAGATACATCATGAATAAGTACATAACTTGCCTTTTTTTCCTGCTGGGTTTTACTGCCTTAGCCCAGCAGGGTTTTCAAATAAACATTGCAACTGAAGAAGATGAGGTGTTTTGGAATGTTGCCGAAGATTATAATAACAGCTACATTTTTGCCGGCTATATCAGGCATCCCGAACCGCAGGTGCCCGAATTTAGCGCTTATATTGCTAAAATATCGCAGCAGGGGGATACTATTTTACAAAAAATCCTGATAACAGATACTGTAAACCTGATTTTATACCAGGTTATCGCCCTTGAAAACGGGAACTACTTATTTGTAGGCAAAAGCGGTGATTTAAACTCTAACGATTTCCAGAATTTTTTTACACTGCTCACCGATGGCTTATTTAATGTTTTAAAAACGGATCAGGTTCAAATACCCGGTATTTATAAAAGTATCCACTTTAAACAATTTTATGTGGAGGATAGCAACGGGCAGTTCGTTATAGGTGGAAAACTATTGTACGATATCATACATGGGGATTTGTTTTTATGCAGGATTGATAGTGAGGGAACAATACTTGATTTCAAAAATTTCATTTTCACCGGTCATAATCCAGATGTTTTTGGAATCTTTAAGTCCGTTAATACTGAAATGTATTCTGTTTTTGGTGCAGGTTTTTATGCATATGCCCCAATTGAAATCTTAGAAATCGACTTATCTTTCATTATTCGGGAACATCATATTTTAAACAACTTTGTTGATATTGATCAATTTAGAACAATCAAACAATTTGATGACAATTCCTATTTATTAGGGGGTGAAAAAACAACAATGGAACCATACGACTCAAACCTTGAATTAATGGTTTTTGATACAAACCAGAATATTTACAGCCAAATTAACCTGGGCCGGGATACGGTATGGGAATATCCGGCCTGGCAAAGATGCCTGGATTTTATTGATAAGGATAATATTTACGTTTCGGGGTTCAGGGGTGGTGCCTGGTGGTACACATATCAGGATTATGTGCAAATTTGGTTGTTGGATGAAGATTTAAACATTAAAGCTTCAAAATTTTTTGGTGGCGATGCAAACTATCAGGTACATAGTATTTCGGCAACGTCCGATGGCGGATGTATTATTGCTGCAATACGTCACGAAGATACCCAGGGAGACGAAAGGGATATTTTCATTTTGAAAATATTTGAAGATGATTTGATAACTTCGGCCGAAGAAACACCTTATGCCCACGATTACGATGCGATAATATACCCAAACCCGGGTTCAGGATATTTAACTATCGAAACCTGTAAAAGAGATTTGCAATTCAATCTATATAATGCAACCGGATACCCGGTCATCCAAAAAAATAATATTGCAACAACCCGTATAAATATTAATACCCAACATATACTTAAAGGTGTATATTATTATTCTTTAACGAAGGGTAACCAAATTATACAAACCGGTAAATGGATTAAATCACACTAAATTATAATATTATGAAAAAAATTAAAACTTTATTATTTGTAATACTTTGTATGCAATATTCTATCGAATTAATGGCACAAGAAATACCGTGTGTTAGTTGTAGTGAAACAATTAAAATTGGTAAGGAATCTTCGACTTTAGGATATGGAACTGAGACTTATGGCCTAACATCATTTGCATCAGGATATCAATCAATTGCACAAGGTGATTATGCAACGGCATTTGGATATAAAGCCAGGGCCATTGGTATAGCCTCAATTGCCGCGGGATATGATGCAATAGCAAACGGAAAATATTCTGTTTCGTTAGGTTTAGAAACAATTACCGGGCACATGGGGGCTGTTGCAATAGGTTTTGGTGCAGAAGCCGATAATGTTGCAAGCATTGCTATTGGGAAATATATAAAGACGATAGCCCCAAATGCAATTACTTTTGGCAGCGGCTATAATTCACAATTGCTCGAAAATCCGTTACAGGGTACAATGATGATAGGGTTTAACAGTACCGCACCTACATTTTTTGTTAGCGAATCACCTGACGGGGGCAACAAAACCGGCAAAATCGGAATCGGCAACGTAACTAATCCACTGGCCAAACTCCACATAAAATCCGATGCTTCCGAAAATGCCACCTTGTTTTTACAACCCAACGATTGGGACGACAACTATGCAGAATTACGAATGGGCACATCGGAAAACTTAATATTGGCCAAAAAAGACACAGGGCTAATATTTAAAACCGAAAACAACTATTTGTTCAATTCTCCTGATGCCAGGTTCGGGATCGGGGTAGATAACCCTTCTGCCAAACTCGAAGTCAACGGCAACATCCTCCAAACATCAGGGTTTCATGCTACGCCCCAAATAAAAGCCCCCGACAATGACGGCCTAATGCTTACTGATGATAGCGGTAATGGTATTTTTGTTGAAGATGGGGGGAATGTAGTTATTAGCACAGATAACTCAAATACAGCGCTTAATGTAAACGGCA
>JAOZRY010001000.1 GCA_029939965.1 Bacteroidales bacterium
AGGGTACCAATGCCGTTGAAGGAAAACAACTAATCGACCAATCAGGATTGAAAGTACATTCGGCAATTGCTCTTGGCGATGCCGCCAGATTAGTTAACGAAGTGGTTAGTTAAAAATATAATATTAAAAAATATGATCCCTGCATCTGAAATGTTTGCAGGGATTTTTTTTTAATGAAATGAACAGAAAGCCAACCAACAAGGTAGTGAAACTAATCAGCCTACTCCAATAAAATTGGACACTACTAATTATCAATTCATTATAAATTAGCCTCCTGCATATACGCTTATCCGCTATGCTATGAAAATGGTGTCTTGGAAATACATAGAATAGTTTTGGTATTAAATGGATAGAGAGCAAATACATCTCTCTTCTTCAACCCAGTATTGGTTGCTGCTATTGTAGCATAGATATTTGCAATGTAAATGATCTCAAAACCCAGTATGGGTTTCGCTATAGTTGAAATTCACAAGAAGTATTGCAAAAACTCAACCCATACTGGGTTGTAGAGCAGGCATCAAATTAACCAAAGCTACAATAGCGTAACCCATACTGGGTTAATCAGAATATTTTATCGGTGGCCGGGTATATTTCCTTCCTCGGTCTAATGGCTATGCATACGTGTGGGATGGCTATTTTTCTTCAATTTGTCCAGCTTAACGTTGGTAGCCTAAAATTTCATAATGTCTTGTGTTTTCCCAAATCCTTATATCCGAAAATTTATTTTTAGACGGGGTTCAATAGCCCCGTTCTTTAGAGGGGATTTAAAAAAAAACAAAGTATTTCCTCCTCTCTTCCACCAATCGCTACGCTATAAGCAGAAGAGAGGAGGAAGGGGGCAAATATCATCTAACCCCGCGCTAAAGCACGGGGCAACACAATACATAAAAAAAGACGACAATATAGTTTACGATAAGTAAGGGATTCTGAATATCCAAAACCGTGTATTCATGTCTTTTTTTTTTGCAATTTTTTTATTGTTTATTATCAAGATATTGTGAAGTCCAAATTAAAAGTTAATTGAAAAGCAGTTTTTTTTTGATTAGTTTAAAATCGATCATCCACCGGAGAATGCCTGCGGCAGGGATTGGAGTGGTAGCTTGTCGCAAGTGGCGGCTGATATTTTTGTTGGCCGGCGTAGGCTGACGAAGTAAGGGATTGTATCGAAATAACTTGAATATTCAGGCTTGTTCTTTTACATGCTAACATCGTTAAAAAGCCTCGCCGTAGCTATGCTATGCCTACGTTTTTTGCCTTGTTACCATGCAAAATAACTTCACCTGCTCTATCCAACTTATTTCGACATAATCCCTAGCCCACGTACGGCCTACAAAAATACAGCTGGCACAAGGCAACTACAAACGGAAAGCCTGTAGCCGCCCAAAATATTTCTCACCA
>JAOZRY010001001.1 GCA_029939965.1 Bacteroidales bacterium
GGACATGGAAACGTTAAATATGGATGTTTCCAATTCTTTGACGTTTCCAAGTCCTATCGGACGTTGGAAAGTCGGGAGTGGTGCTGGAACTTTCCATCGTCCGAAGGACATGGAAACGTTAAAGAAATAAGAATAACGAAAAAATGATGAGGTGCAGAGCACCGCTAATATTTGTAGCAAAGCCGCACTTAGATGATAAACTAAATAGTGTCCGATCATAAAGTCGGTGTTTGGTTCAGAATGTTCGAGTTCGAGACCCGGCGAAGTCTCAGAAGTCCTTACCTTATCCCTATAAACCAAAGTGTTATGTTCTTACGTTCGTAAAATAGGATTGTCGTATTTTTGCACAGATTAAAAATACTCATCGTAGCCCTGCTACGATTGCGTTTTTTGTCTTGCCTTTACACCTGTTTGCGTGCATCGCACAGGCAGACAAAATATTGTACCTAAATTCTCCCGGCATATTTCTGAGCAAACCCTAAGGATATTTTTGGGCTAAAGCCGAAAAACGATACCTACGTGTTATGTTTGGTATTTCTATGGTTTCAACAAAATTAAATCGAAGTAAAGAAGTCTTGTAATTAGATTATCATATATTCCCAATCCCATATATTCTTTTTCCTGTTCTTCAATACTGAAAAGCGGAATAAATCCATTGTTTTTATAGTAATTTATTGTTCCTGTTTCATTATAAGAGTCAACAACTATAAATCGACAACCAGTTTTATTATTACGATCAATAAACCAAGTTTTTATGAAATTCATTAACTCTTTTCCAATTCCTCTCTTTTTGAAATTTATACTTACTCCAAGCCGTCCAATCAGTACAGATGGATAACTTCTCATTCGTTTTTCGTGAGGAATATGCTTAGTTACTTTTTTACGACGACTATTCGGAAGTGTATTTGCTTTAATACTATCATTTGAAACAGTAAACATACAAACTATTTCGCCTGGATTGTCGTCAAGAGTAAAACAGTATGTTTTTCCTATCAATTGCTCAGCATAGTTAAAGCAATCGTTTGCAAAAAAATCATTTAAATCCTGATTACCACAATCAAAAGCCTTTAGGGAATTACCCAAGTTCTTTGATAGTGACCTGAATGTGCATTTATCTGATAGAAACACGGTTATTTTGTCTTCCTTAAAGATTTTATTAAAATCTTGTTTGCATTCTCAAATTGCTCCCTGAAATCTATAGAAGCACGTTTTTTGGTATTTTCAGTAACCTTCTCAAGGAAATCTACTGCTTCTTTACCTCTTAATACTGGTATCGACCTTATCACTGTTGCCATATAATTTATTTTGTTTATTTATCACTTGGCAAATATACAGTATTCCATTAAATTATTAAGTTCAATTAGGAAAGTCGGGAATAAAACTTTCCATCGTCCG
>JAOZRY010001002.1 GCA_029939965.1 Bacteroidales bacterium
CCAAAAACAACAAGAATATTAGAAATAAGAGGCTAATTCAATTTACGATTTATAATTTATTATTGAAACCGCAAGCGGGAAACTAACATCGTTAACATGATAGCGTTAGTGGCTTTTTAAGAGCCTAAACGCAACATTTCAATCCTGTTATTCCTTATTTTTGGTATCGATGATTATAGTAACAGGGCCATCATTTGTGAGAGATACTTTCATATATGCACCAAATTTTCCGGTTTTAACTTTATTGCCAATGTCGTTTTCAATTTGTTGAATAAAAGATTCATACAACGGAATAGCAATCTCAGGTTTTGAAGCTTTAAAATAGGATGGTCTGTTGCCTTTTTTGGTGCTGGCATGAAGGGTAAACTGACTGATTAGCAAAACCTCTCCACTAACATCCATAACAGATTTGTTCATAACGCCGTTCTCATCATTAAATATTCGCAAGCGCGAAATTTTACCACTAAGCCATTCAATGTCCCCGGTGTTATCGGTATCTTCAATTCCCAGAAGTATTAAAATGCCATTGCCTATTTTGCCATTTTCCTTTTCATTAATTGTAACCGATGCTTGTAAAACACGCTGAATTACTGCCCTCATATTATGTTGTTGGTTTTTGTATTAGACGCAAACTTACTAAATATTAATTTTGCATGAAAATACAAATGTTATGACAAAACTAAGCGTAAACATCAACAAGATTGCCACTCTGCGAAATGCCCG
This sequence comes from Bacteroidales bacterium, assembly GCA_029939965.1. Classification (GTDB taxonomy): domain Bacteria; phylum Bacteroidota; class Bacteroidia; order Bacteroidales; family 4484-276; genus SABY01. The sequence goes on from JAOZRY010001002.1 coordinate 724, forward strand.
TGGAGGTAACATTCCCGATGTAACTAAAGCTGCTCTCGATTGTGAGCGATTCGGGGCGCAAGGTATCACCGTTCATCCACGTCCGGATGAAAGGCATATACGTTATCAAGATGTGTTTGATCTGAAACCGGTGCTATCAACGGAATTCAACATTGAGGGTTATCCCAACCAGAGTTTTATTGAATTGGTAATTAAAGCTAAACCAGCACAAGTTACCCTTGTACCAGACCCACCACATGTACTTACTTCCAATGCAGGTTGGAACACGGTTGAACATAAAAACATGCTATGTGATATCATTAAAGAATTTCATGCAAATAGTATCCGAACTTCTATTTTTATTGAAACGGATGCAAAGATGATTGAGAATGCAAAAAAAACCGGCACCGATCGTATCGAACTTTACACAGAAAGCTACGCCAGTAATTTTTTGAAAAATAAACGAGATGCTATTTTGCCGTTTATAGAGGCAGCAAAAGTTGCTAACAATGTAGGCCTTGAAATAAATGCAGGTCACGATTTGAATTTGGATAATTTGAAATATTTTGCTCAGAATATTCCCGGATTACTTGAGGTTTCGATTGGTCATGCATTAATTGCAGATGCTTTGTATCTTGGACTTGAAAATACTGTGCAGCTCTATTTAAGACAATTGAAGTAATAAAAAA
>JAOZRY010000300.1 GCA_029939965.1 Bacteroidales bacterium
TTTTGTGGTGATGATGCTTTTGATTTTGATATGGGATATCAGGGTAAAGGTCAATATTGGCTTGCTTTGCAAAGCTCCGAGGTTGGTAACCTAATTGCTGAGCTCGATGGCAGCCCAAGTCATGTTTCGGCCAGGCCATATACCATGCCCCAAATTTATAACCTTACGGCAATTGGTCGCGGATCTTCAAATGCAACAGGTTTAAATAGTTTTAAAAACAATGCTGCAGGTATATTTTCCAATTCCATTTTTGTAAATCAACAGTGGGGTATTCGTATTGAATACGATGCCACAGCAAGCAACAGCCTCGAACAATGGACCAGTGGCCGACTTGCTTTGGAGGGCAACACATTTTACGATGTGGCTTTCAACACACCCGAAACAATATTTACAATTTCGGGCAATGATCCCGGTATCGAAATTTTAACACAGCTTCATCAGTATTTTTATGATGCTGATAACCAGATAAAAGATGCCGGCATAGGCATTAATGGTGAATCGTTTGATGTTTTTCCTGATGATGATTTTTCCGGATCTCAAATTTTACCCATCGATCCATGGTTCGAAAAGGCTGACTATCCCGGAGCCTTTAAAAATTATAACTGGTTGCTTGCATGGTCACTGCTCAGTCAGGAAGGTATTATCGGTCAGTAATAAATCATTAGTTTTGTAAAAAAAAGCATTTGAATTAATGTGTGTAAGCTGAACATAAAGCAGGTAAAAGAATTTAAATGAGGGGAATCCAAGCAAAATACTACATCATAAAAGGAGTTATTCATAAACTAAGGGGCAATCTAACTTCTGCAATTTCAGATATTCAACATGGTTTAAAATTGGCTTCAAATCAACCTGTAAGGGTATATGTAATTTTAGGAAACTTATATCTCAATGTTAGCAATAACATGCAAGCTAAAGTTGTATTTGATGCCATGGTAGAGAAATATCCTGATTCAGAGGCAGGCTATTCCGGTTTAGCTCTTGTAGCTCAAAATAAAAAAGATTGGGGAATAGCACTGAAATATTGGGATATGTGCCTGGTAAAGAATAAGGGTGATGTTAAATCCTGGTGGTTGGTTAAATAAGTATTTGTGCTTCTGGAGTTGGGCCGCCACAATGATGCCGAAGAGTTGTTCCTTAAAATTCAGGAAAAATTTCCGGATGAGGAATGGGGATATCTTGGGCTTGCGCATTTGGCGCGCAAACATAAAGGTACCAATGGTGAGTTGGAGCAATTGGAGAAATTAATGGATAAATATCCTAACCGATATCAAATTAATATGAGATATGGGGTGTTGTTGCGCAAAGTAGGTCGGTACGAAGAAGCCGAAGCTTGTTTTCAACACCTCAAAAATCAACGACCCAATGATAAGGATGTGCTTTGTGCTTTGTTCTGGACGGCACGAACAGCGAGACAATACGATGTGGCCTTAAAGCGATCTGAAGAATTAATTCAAAAATTCTCTGCAAATGACGAATATGTAAAAATGCATTTACATGCTCTTATTGATATTCTGGAATATGATCGTGCACAAGAAATTTTCGACCACCATCGCACTGATGAATCAGACCCTGATTACCTTATAATGCAGGCAGTTATTTACTGGGAAAAACTGGAGATAATCTGGACTCCCTAAATATTAGGAATAAAATATGATCCGCTAAACAACCTGCGAAAATCGGTGTTAAATAGATTTGCATTTATTGGGGTATCAACTCATCCGATGCCTCAAAGTAATCGGATGAGTATTATTTCATTTTACGTTTTTCGTAAATTAGGCACATTTGTAAAAACAAATCATATTTTTGCGGTAGTAATACAGGAGAGAGTACGATTGGTGTTACTGAACAGACTTTATCAGATAATAAATAATGCAAAAAAAACGGTTCTACTGCGAATTTAATGGAACATACAAAAATGCTTCAATGATTTAATGGTTCTCACCTTATCACATTGTCTCCTTATTCGCATTATCGCATTGTCTCCTTATCGCATTTCATCATTATTGACAGAACAACAGAATCATTGTTTACCAATAAAAAGGTAGTAGAACCAAAAAATATATTAATACTCAACCGATTGATAAAACAAATTTACAAGGAAGGAAAGGGGCTGTTTAAAGATATTTACCTCAGCAGGTTAGTAATTTATGAGCTTACAAGGCGTGAGTTTAAAATTATGTATGGCAACAAGTATCTTGGTTTATTATGGGCATTACTCGAACCGGTTGCAATGATGCTCATCCTTGTATTAGTTTTTACCTATTTGCGCGGGGGAAGAAGTGCAGATGGCTTTCCCTTTGCGATCTATCTATTGTCAGGGATAATCGGATTCAATTTTTTTTAGCAATAGCCTTAATCGCGCTACACAGAGCATAAAGAGAAACAGGTATATTGTTGGCCGTGGTAATTTTTCGGTATCCTTAATACCTTTGGTAAACATCACATTCAATTTCCAGACTCACCTAATTATTTTGCTGATTTCTATACTTATTTTTGCCGGGTATGGAATTTACCCATCCTGGTATTGGTTGCAACTTCCGTATTACTTTTTCGCATCCTTTATGTTGCTTATAGGCCTTACGTGGATAACTTCCTCATTGGTTTTATTTGTCATGGATCTTCAATACATCATCAATATTCTCACCAGAACCCTGTTTTTTCTTACGCCCATATTTTGGCAAATATCTATGTTCCCGCCAAAACTTGCGTTTCTATTAAAGTTAAATCCGATGTACCACATAGTTGATGGTTATCGCTCATGCTTTTTGTATCATAAACCCTTTTGGAGTGACATGTATGCATTTACTGCCTTTTGGCTTATTACCATATCTACCCTACTTTTTGGCGGCTGGTTTTTTCGAAGACTAAGGCCTCATTTTGATGATGTTTTATAAAAGGTAAATTATGATTGAAAAACCAAAAGTAGTACTCGAAAACATCACAAAAAAATACCGCCTGTACGAAAAAAAGTCGCACTGGGTTGTAGATGCACTTTTTCCGCTTCAAAAAAAGAATGCCACTGATTTTGTGGAATTGGGCAGGTTTATCAAACAACCTCTAAAAACCTATTCTAAAGGTATGGCATCGCGTCTTTCATTTGCTGTAAAAATGTTTATCGATCCCGATATACTACTTGTGGATGAGGCTCTTTCGGGAGGTGATGAGTATTTTAAAAGTAAAAGCATCGACAAGATGAAAGAGCTTTTTAAATCAGGAAAAACTATTTTTTATGTTTCACACTCACCAAAAGATATTTCAGAATTATGCACCAGAGCTATTTTGCTACGCGATGGTAAAATGTATGCTGATGGCAATCCTGACGAAATTATGAAGGAATATAGGGCACAAATAAAAGCAAGTAGAAAAATATAGAAATGAAAAAATGTTCCCTCAAAAAACAATGATCAGGTAATGAGTAAAAAAACAGGTGATATATCAGGGATACATCAGGAAAATAAAATTACTTTGTCAAAGCTCCCACAATCTAAAGATGATGCTCGATTGCGCGAACATAATTATGATGAGCTACAGGAAATCATTGCATTGCAGCAAAAAGAAATTGGAAAGCTTAAGAAAAAAAGTCGTTGGTTGTACGATGAGTACAATCAGATGAAAAACTCCTTGTCGTGGAAAATAACCTTTCCAATACGCCTTATTCAAAAGGCTGCACAACGTTTGGTTTTTTTCTTTAAAACTTTAATTAATGATCTTGTTGTGGGTTTTGTCATTTTACAACGCGATGGAGTTTCCGGATTTTTCTACAGACTAAGTTGGTATCTGCGTGGGAAACGCTTGAAAGAGGATATTGAATTATCTAAGCACAATATCACAGCAAATGATCATACCGTTCGGGTTGCTTTTTCTGAAACTATTGAAATTCCGCAATACTCCAATCCACTTGTTTCTATTATTATCCCTACCTACAATCATTTTTCAGATACATACCGTTGCATCAAATCAATTGTGCAAAATTCAGGAGAAATCAGATATGAAGTTATTCTAATTGATGACCACTCATCAGATGATTACCAAATTATAAAAAGGGCAATTCACGGGGCACAATTCGTTAGAAATGAGAAAAATCTGGGATTTCTGAAATCATGCAATCGGGCTGCCAAATGCGCAAATGGAGAATACATCCATCTTCTGAACAACGACACCATCGTTCACCCCAATTGGCTGGATTCACTTTTATTGGTTTTTGAAAAAATGGCAACCTGTATTGGATGCCGAAGCTTCGCCAATCACATAGTTAAAGTTACAAAAAAGGACAATACACATGTTATTGCAGAGTTTAGGTTAAAAGACAATATGAATTGCGATGAATTAACACATAATGATTGAGGGTAGTGAATACGACAAGGATTTAGTATCCAGAGTTAAATAAATAAAAGACTAAAATGGCAGAAAAAAATATATTATTATTAAACGGACATGAAAAATTCCCTCCACTTGCAATGGGTAAATTTAACAAATCAATGTTTGATTTGGCAAAACAAATTATTGAAAAATGTGATAAATTTTCACTTAATACAACTATAGTCGAGCAGCATTACGAAACAGAAAAAGAAATAGAAAAGCTGTTGATGGCTGATTTTATTATTTATCAATATCCAATATATTGGTTTAATGTGCCAGCAGCCTTAAAAAAATATATGGATCAAGTATATACACACGGCTATAAAAAAATATATGCCGGAGATTCAACCTCGAATAAAAAATATGGGCAGCAAGGATTGTTAAAAGGAAAGTACATGCTTTCGGTAACATTTAATGCTCCGGAATCCATTTTTAACCCAATAGATGGTTTTTTTGCAAATAAGAATACCGATGATGTGCTAAACTCAATGCATAAAACTCAACAATATTTAGGATTAAAAAAAATGCCCTCATTTGCTTGCTATGACATTGTAAGTGGAACAAAACAAAAAGAATACCTAGATCAGTACAAAGATCATTTAAACCATATTC
>JAOZRY010000301.1:0-220 GCA_029939965.1 Bacteroidales bacterium
ACCACTCGGATAAAAATGATTACCGCCTTCATCCTTATTAGAATACACGTTAAAAAATCTGTTAAACTTGTCCATTACTTCGTAGAGATGTTTATAGGCTTTTTCTTCCCTATCGCCACTTTCATCAGAATTATCAGATATCTCTATGAAAACTTCATCTGCACTTTGCTGGCCGCTGTCATCGGTAACAGTCAGTTTAAAAACAAGCGAGTCACCATCC
>JAOZRY010000301.1:320-4953 GCA_029939965.1 Bacteroidales bacterium
TGGAATCCGATCCGTCCAACATGACCGTGTCTCCTTCCCTCACTGTCTGATCCCGACCAGCATCAGCCAGAGGAGCCTCTGCGGCACCGTGGATATTTATGAAAACTTCATCTGTACCTTGCTGGCCGCTGTCATCGGTAACAGTCAGTTTAAAAACAAGCGAGTCACCATCCGGACCGACATCCGGTGCTGTGAAACTGGGACTGACCGCTGATTCATCAGACAAAATCACTCCGATGCCCTGAATCTGATTCCATCGGTAGGATGAAATTTCACTGTCCGGATCTGTGGAATCCGATCCGTCCAACATGACCGTGTCTCCTTCCCTCACTGTCTGATCCCGGCCCGCATCAGCCTGAGGAGCGATTCCAGGATTAGTGTCACGCTTCAAGTCAAATTTTATATCATCCAGATAGAAAGTTGAATGAGTATCATTAGTTGCAAATCCGAATCCTCCGATGACATGGCTTAAATTCTTGGAGGTCAGTTCTATTGTATATTCACGCCAACCATTGATTAAAGTGATGACGGGCGGGTTGGTTGTGGTCTTATCTAAAGAATCTGGATAAGGCAGAGGACGGCCGTCTTCTGTCATTTTTATTCCACCTACAAAAAATTCCACCTTTTCACCGCCATTTTCTCCCTTTGCCCAGAATGTAAGTTTGGTCGCTCCGCTAAGATCATAACCGGCGTTTTCCACAGTACCCCAATTCCCTTCTTGCCAATAGACACCAATCCATCCCTTTGGTCCCTTTGTATGTGTGACTTTGACACAACTATATCCCGAATGGCAGTTTGATGTCCAGTTATCGTCAAAGGAAAGGTAGGATTCTCCAGATATCCCGTCTCCCATCCAGCCGCTTGGATAAAAGTGATTGCCAATATCGTCCTTATTAGTATATACGTTAAAAGAATTGCTGTTTTCATCTGCAAAGGAAAAAGAAGATATCAGTAGCAAAATTGAGACGATGATTATTTTTTTAGCTGACTGCTTCATAAATGAAAGACACATGGTGAACTCTCCTTTTTTGATTATTGTAGTTTAGTAAGGCGATCACTTGAAGCTTCTGCCGGAGACCAGAACCAGCCATTAGGATCCCAAGTACGAGCATGAGGAAAGTCTTGAGCTTTTTTATAGGCTTCCTTTGCGTCGTTAACTCTATCTAATTTCTCCAACGCCTGACCTTTTATGAAGTAACAAGTTGCTACATCGTTGAGAACTCCTCGCGATAGTGTGAGACGTTTTTCATCTTCGGTGAACCCGCTATTACGAGGTTGTGGTGTACCATCTTGGGTTAAACTTTTCTGTTCCCTCTCCGCTTGAGTTCCGAATTGATTAATACACCCATCAGTTTTTTCGATAACTTTCGAGTAATTTCCTTTATCCAGTGCTTTCCAAGCTTTTACAGTCAGTTGTGCATGTATTGGCAATTTGTTATACTGGGCTTCCTCTACAAGGAGACGTCCCCCAAAAACGCTTAAAGGAACCATCATCAATAATAATCCGATAAGCATATTTTTATTTTTAATTATAGACTGCGGACGGTTAGAAAGAGCAGATTCTTGGGATCTATCTCTATAATCTCTCAGAATCTCAAAAATTGCTTTAACTAAGTTTGCAATGGCCACTATTAACGCTGCCAGAGCAGCGATAAAGGCGGCTGTATTATTAAGAATACTTTCCAATAGTTTCATATCTCCTCCTTAATTTGAGATAGTGCTAATCATAAGAAACTGATTATATAACGAATTTTGTGGATCCTCGCAGAATTTGAAAATACTGACGATTTTTCGATTTTGTCGGAATAACAGCCCGAGGGGATCCTCCCCAAAATCCAAAATCCGATTATTATTTATTTAATAAACTTAATATTTCTCAGGTAAACAGTCTGATTATGGTTCTTATGCGGATCACACGGAAAAAGGAGTTCCGTGACAACATACAATTTCTTCATGTCAAGTGAACTCCGATTGGAAGGACGATTTAAGAAATATGACATTTCAAACTCATAAGTTTTCCAATTTTTCGTTAATTTAGCAGCTTTCTTAGGCTCGGTACCGTCATCAGGATCATTGTAATCCTTGATTCCGACCTTGACACACTCACCGCCTGACTCTCCTCTCATCTCAACAGTCAGACGTTTATATTCAGAAAAATCCTGATAAGGTCTCGGCGGATTCACAGCAGGGCCTCCGACAGTGATAAACAGCGCAGCCCATCCGAGCTTGCCCGGATATTTTATCTCAAGGCTATCCGCTGCCGGAGCCAGCCAATTCCGAAGACGTTCTGAATCATCTATTCCTATGCCGAAACCTGTTTCTGGTGCAACTTTTCCATCAACAAGAACAGGATATTCCTGAGCAATGGAAAGCGATGAGCAAAATACAATTGCAGTTAAAAGATAACCTAAAACACTCAATACTTTTCTCATAATTACAACCTCCTTGTTTAATCAAATCATTAAAAGGAGCTTAATCATCGAATTAAGCTCGGCCATTATTTTATACTGTCAGTTGGAGCGTAAACACCGAAATGTAATTTTGTCACTTGTGCTATTCTTGCTTTTCACAGATGAATTTTTCGATCCTGAATCTGAAAAATTACAAATAGCAGCTTGCTCATGGGGAGCACCCGTCGCTGTCCACTCATAAAATCCTGGAACAGAGGATTTCACATGATTCATCCATTCCTCCTTTGTTAAAAGTCTTGACCCTTTCCATTCACAATAAGCTTTTGCATCATACCATGTTATATTAGCAGCAGGCATATCGTCATTTATGCTCCATGCAGGACGATTTGTGTTATCTGTAAATTTTTTGTACTCTGAATTCGTTACAACTCCTGTTGTGAAATTTGCTCCTATGGCTGTAAATTCTGCTCTTTGCTTTAATTTTTTTAACTCTGAAAGTAAGTCAGCAATTTGCTCACTCTTTAACTTGATCTCTTCGCTCGTTTTTGCCGCTACAATAATCCTATCAATTTTCTCGTTGATAATCTTATCAATTTTTTCGTTGATAATCTTATCAAAATTTTTACCAAATTTGTCCTCGATTTGTTTTTCTACTCTCTTTCCGAGAGAATCTTCGACTTTCTTGGCAACAGTGTCTTTGGCTATACCAAAAAATATACCGAAACAAATCGATAGGAAAGTAGCTAAAGCAGGAAGTCCCCATATAACCATTTTTTTAATGAGTTTATATTCAGTTTCGAGTTGAAAAGTCCTTCTTTCGATTTCTTGATTTCCAGTTTCAAGTTGAGAAATTTTACTTTCGATTTCTTGATTTCCAGTTTCATCCATAACTATCTCCTTTCAGTTAATTTAATAAGCCATACTTATATTAAAGTTAAAAAGATTCAACCCCTCTTGCAGATCAAAAAAATATTGATAGGCATATCCCGTGGAAACTGAAAAAGTTACATCATTATATAAAATATCTCCGCCTAATTCAAAGCCGGTTCTGAAATTCTCAAACTCACAAACACCATGTAACGGGAAATCATACCTGAGAGGAAATTTTAAATGCAGAGATTTTTTTTCTTCATTCAGTAGTCTGTATAATAAGGATAAATCTGTTCTGAATTGAAGATTATCCCGAGAATCCTTCCCTTTGACCTCACAAATAAAGAATGTGGGATTGAAATTAACATCAAAAGCACCGTCATTTATACCCCTGATAGAAGTACCAAAGAAAAGGTCGCTTTTAATAATATCCACATCACTGTAGCTCTCTTTATCGTATGCAACACCACACGATACTTTACTTCCTTCTTTTGCAAAAGAAGGGAAGTCAGTATATTGAGTTAACTTGGTTGAAAATATCTTCCTCTCTCTTTTTGTTGATCCGGAAGGAGTGGGGTCAATATCCTGAAATACATATTTAAATTCAAGATTGGTTTTTTTAGACCCTAAAAATTGGGGAAAGACTGCTATTCCTTCAAACTGATTAATATTTTCTTCTGCATAAGCTTTATGTTCGACCACTCCTTTTCGTTCAATCCTTTTATAAGCACCTCTCAGATTAAAGTTAAAGTCAGATAAAAAATGTAAAGGTGTTTCAAGTGCGATTCCATACTCATTCAGCTCTACGTCATTAAATTCAGTGGGATCATCAAAGTTAGTTATTTGAACACCATTAATTTTTCCATATCTGTAAAATATGTCCATTGCGCCATATTTGGAACAAAATCTGATTCGGTTTAAAGTTTCAAATTGGTCTCTTGTACGGATAATAGCTTTCAATTTATCTTTAGTTAAAGAACGATTTAATCGTTTTAATCTCGTTTTACTTAAAAGAGCTTCCGACGTGAAACTTCTTGTATCATCAACATCACCAAAATCCGATGTTGCCGTTGCATATCTGTTGACAGTGGTAAAAAATACAGTAGGCTTAACCGTAGTCTCTGAATCACTGTTATCTGATTTTCGTTTCAGATGGCAGGCTAAAATTTGATCCTGTTCTTCTACGATATAAAGACAAGCCAGCTTTATACGGCTGGCAAAGCATACCTGAGAGCAGCCCAACAAAACTGCTAAAACCATTAAGGTGTTTAATATGTCCGTGAAAAAGAGTTTCATTCTGTTTCCTGAATTCCTTCGCTTTTTCCCTCGTTTATTTCACAATCAGAAAAACC
>JAOZRY010000302.1 GCA_029939965.1 Bacteroidales bacterium
CGAACCCACAAGATGAATTTATAAATTAAACAATAAAATTCTTATTTTTGAAGAGTGAAACTGCACTGGAAAAGTCTGATGCTAAAACGATAAATTCATAAGTTGACTATTGTGAACATTAAGAGGATGATTTGAAGTCATCCTCTTAATGTTTTGGTGATCTAAACGCAGGTATCTGGTGAAGGCGACCCTCTCCCCTCCAATTTCTAAAATACAAATATGCAAGTCATTCAACGTTTGTAATTACATTTAATTACAATTAATCATTAAATAGTATCATATTGCTACTCATTACTTAATATTGCATTCGATTTCGTTAATCAACACAAACAAAAAAAATGTATATGAAATTTGATCCGGCAAGCAACATTCAAAACCTTAAACAATTTGGCGAATATGGTGATGTAAATCCTTCTGTAACCGATTCGGCAACTTTTACTTTTATGCAGGCCAAAACCATGCTCGAAACATTTAGCGGGGATGCCGAAGGGTGCTTTCTGTATTCGAGGCACTGGAACCCCAGCAACAAATACCTTGCAGATGCAATGGCGGCAATGGAGGGAACTGAAGCAGCATGGGTAACAGCCTCAGGAATGGGTGCTATAACCTCAGCAATTTTGCAACTGTGCAACTCAGGCGACCATATAATTACCAGTAGAACTACGTACGGTGGAACTTTTGCATTTTTAAACAACTATGTGCAAAAATTTAATATAGAGGTTTCCTTTGTTGATATTACCGACATTAAGGCTGTTGAAGCAGCCATTACCCCAAATACCAAAATCATCTATACCGAAACCATGACCAACCCGATGTTGCAAATTTCTGACATCCCGCAGTTGGCAAAATTAGCTCACAAACATGGGGCAAAATTATTGGTGGATAATACCTTTACTCCAATGATTGTTTCGCCTGCCAGATTAGGTGCTGATGTGGTGGTTTACAGCCTTACTAAATTTGTGAATGGTAAAAACGATTGTGTGGCTGGTGCTATTTGTGGTGATCTCGATTTTATCAATTCGCTTATTGATGTAAATAGTGGTACTGCTATGCTTCTTGGTCCTGTGCTCGATCCTTTCAGGTCTTCATCTATTCTCAAAAATATTCACACCCTGCATATTCGTATGCAGCAACATAGCAAAAACGCTATGTATCTCGCCGAAAAACTTACCGAATCAGGCATTAAGGTTAATTATCCTGGTCTTCGGGCACATCCACAACATGAGTTAATGAAGGGTTTGATGAACGATAAATTTGGCTTTGGAGGAATGATATCTTTCGATGTTGGCAATGCCGATAAAGCCGCTGAGGTAATGGAGATGATGGAGAACGAGGGTGTGGGTTATCTTGCTGTAAGTCTTGGGTATTTCAAAACTTTGTTCAGTAACTCAGGTAAGAGTACATCATCGGAGGTTCCGGAAGAAAAACAAAAAGAGATGGGACTCACCGAAGGGCTGGTTCGTTTTTCTGTTGGTCTTGATAGTGAGATAGACCGTACTTTTGAGATTATGCACAAATGCCTGAAAAAAACAGGATTGATACAATGATACAATGATACAATGATTCAATGATATAATGATTCAATGGTTAAATGCTTCAATGCTTTAATGCTTCAATGGTTAAATGCTTCAATGCTTTAATGCTTCAATGCTTTAATGCTTCAATGCTTCAATGCTTTAATGCTTCAATGGTTAAATGCTTCAATGCTTCAATGAAATAATGTTTCTCTCCTTATCGCATTGTAGCATTATCACATTGTCTCCTTATCGCATTGTCGCATTATCACATTATCACATTGTCTCCTTGTTTTCTTGTAGGCATCATTTAGTGGAAGAGCAGTTTGCGAGTAAATTGAAACCGGATAGAAGTAACATTCTTACCGGTTTTTTTTATGGATTAAAATCAATTTCATCTTATAACTCTGCACATAATTGCTCAAAAAATTTAGCCCAAATCAGGTCGGTAGATTTTTTTCCTAACCTCACAATCACCACCTTTTTTGCAGGATCAACGTAAATGTATTGCCCTAGTACACCTTTGGCAAAAACAGCTCCGTTTTCTTTTACACGCCAGTGATAGGTGTAATCATACCCCTGCGAATCTTTCGAATCATTTATAATGCTCATGGATTTATTTACCCAATCAGCCGGCACAATTTGTTTTCCTTCCCAAGTCCCATTATTCAAATATAACCTGCCAAACCGTGCATAATCTCTGGCCCGGGCATTAATGCAGCAGAAGGCTTTTATTTGGTTGTTTTTTTTGCTGTCGATGCTCCACGAGGCATCAAATTCCATATATAGAGGTTGCCAGATTTTTTCGCTCAAATATGTATTCAACTTCTTTCCGGTGCTCCTTTCGATGGCAATTGCAAGCAGTAGCGAATTAACACTTATGTATTCATATACTTCGTCGGGAGGGTTGGCAATTTTTAATTTACCGACATACTTCAAAAGATTTTTCCCATAATAAAATTTGGCCATGTCGGCAAAAGGATTTGCATAACCTTCGTTAAATTTTATTCCTGATCGCATATTTAGCAAATCTTCAATGGTTATTCGCTCGAAGTGCGGATCGTTTATAAGCAACTCAGGAATAAAATCTGTAATGGGTTGATTTGTTGATTTAATAAAACCCTCATTGATAGCAATTCCTGTAAGAGCCGAAATAAATACTTTAGATACCGAAAAGGAAGGGATAATTGAGGTGTCGGCATAATTAGAAAAATATTCCTCAAATAGAATGGTGTCGCTTCTGATAATTAAAAATGCAAGGGTTTTATGATCATTTAAAAATTCAGATAAACCTGACCGATTATATTTGCCGGTGTATATTGCCGGAAGTTGAATTTTGGGCATTTGCATGGGCGTATTAAAATAAAAAACCCGATCCCCTTTTGCAATCGGTACTGACGGGAATTTTTTATAATCCTTTGCATCTGCAAAATTCCAATAAAAAAATCTTCCGACATGGCAGGATGAAAAGATAAGTGTAAGAATAAACAAAGTAGAAATTAATAAAAAATATTTTGTTTTCATTATTATAATTTAATCAGGTTACAATCGGTATTCAGACTTCGTCAGTTTCGCTTAATCAAGGCGTAGTTTTATTTTTATACCGCAGTTTACTACTTGTAAATGAGGATATAAAAATAAAGCTACAACGCAGAGTAAGTAGAAACTGACGAAGTCTGGTATTTGTAAAAAACGCACAAAGCTATCTAATTTATCCAGCCCTTGTTGAGTGGCCATATTCATTTTACCTATTTTTGCTCCATACAACAATACATATACAAATGAAACATACTTTTCGATTACTGCAAATTACTTTATCTCTTTTAGTTGGGCTGATGTTGGCAGCACAAGAAAACAAAACTCCCGATTTTGTTGAAAATGATTTGGAACAATACATTGAAGAAGCTTTAATAAAGTGGGATTTGCCCGGAGTGGCTGTGGCCATTGTAAAGGATGGCGAGGTGGTGCTGGCCGAAGGTTTTGGTTTGAGAAACATGGAAAAGAAGGCTAAAGTTAATAAAAATACTTTGTTTATGATTGCCTCAAATACCAAGGCTTTTACGGGAACTACGCTTGCCTGGCTCGAGTATGAAGGCAAGTGCGATTTAAATGATAAAGTGGTGAAATGGATACCTGAGTTTAAAATGAATGATCCGTGGGTTACGCAGCAGGTTACTATTAATGATGTACTTTCGCACCGCCTGGGTTTACAAACTTTTCAGGGCGATTTTTTGTACTTTTATTCCAACCTGACCAAGGCAGATATTTACGAAAAGTTCCACACTATTACACCAAATTATGGATTCAGGGAAAGATATGGTTATTGTAATGCCGGATTTTTCTGGGCTGGCGAATGCATCGAAAGTATTACCGGCGAAGACTGGAATGTATTTATCGAAGAGAATATTCTTGAACCTTTGGATATGACACAAACCAAGGTTTTGTCGATAGGCATCGGCAAAGAGAAAAACCAGGCAGTTCCGCATACCCTTCAGGATGATGTGCTAACTGTATTTTCGCATACAAATATTGATGTAATCGGGCCGGCAGCAAGTATGAGTTCTTCGGTTCGGGATATGAGCCATTGGTTAATTGCACAGTTAGACAGCGGCAGGTACAACGGCAAGCAGGTTATTCCTTTTGATGTAATAAAAAACACATGGAGTCCGCGTATTTCGCGAGGTCGTTCTGGCCACATATTTAACTCCAGCCATTACTCACTCTACGGCCTCGGCTGGGGAATGAAGGATTATGAAGATGTTGAGGTAATTTCGCACACCGGTGGCTTACTTGGTTTTGTTACCGGAGTTTCGATGATTCCCGAAATAAATCTTGGGGTAGTAGTACTCACCAATACCGATGCCAACTGGTTTTACGAAGCTCTGAAATGGGAAATTATTGATGCATATCTTGGGTTGCCCTTCCGCGATTACAGCAATGAGTATCATAATATTTATCAACAACGGCAAGAAACCCATACATCAAATTTGCAACTATACAACGATTCGGTAGCAATGCAAAACAAGCCTTCGTTAAGTTTGGTAAACTACTCAGGAATTTATGAAAACGAGATTTATGGTGAAGTAGAGGTGAATATTGCAGATGGCTTATTGACATTGAATCTTGAGCACCATCCCGATTTGAAGGCTACTCTCCAACATATTATCGATGATCGTTTTCTATGTTCATATTATCCGTCAAGAATGGGAACAGAAGTATTTCCCTTTGAAATAAAAGACGGGAGTGTTGAGAGTTTTTCGCTCAAAGTGGCCGACCGGCTCGAATATGGTCGGTATAAATTTGTGAAAGTAAAATAATAATAGATAATCCGTGTAAGCCCGAAAGGAGATTGAATGAGATTGGTTGATGTATAAATTAGTTACTGATTTTGAAGATAGTTTTTTTTTGGGCGGCTACGGGCTTTCCGTTTGTAGTTGTT
>JAOZRY010000303.1 GCA_029939965.1 Bacteroidales bacterium
AGGAATAATCAATCTCGTTGCCTCGTATTGCTTGCGGCAGGGATTGGAGTGGTAGATTGCCGCAAGTGGCCGCTGATATTTTTGTTGGCCGGCGTAGGCTGTAAGCCCACGTACGGCTTACAAAAATACAGCGGGCACAAGGCAACTACAAACGGAAAGCCCGAAGCCGCCCAAAAAAAAACTTGAGTAAAGCATTTTCACCTTAAAAAACCTTAATTCATAAACCAAAAATTTAAAACATTGTACTTTTGCACAAAATTTAAAAACAAACAAAATCTTTTATCATGAGCGTTTTGGTAAACAAAAATTCAAAAATTATTATTCAGGGATTTACAGGAACCGAAGGAACTTTTCATGCCGGTCAGATGATCGAATATGGAACAAATGTAGTAGGTGGTGTAACTCCCGGAAAAGGTGGACAATCGCACCTTGAAAAGCCTGTGTTTAATACGGTTAAAGATGCCGTTGACAAAACCGGAGCTGATGTATCATTAATTTTTGTGCCACCTGCCTTTGCATCAGATGCCATTATGGAAGCTGCGGATGCGGGCATTAAACTTATTATTTGCATTACCGAAGGCATTCCTACCAAAGATATGATTGTGGTAAAAGAGTTTTTGAAAGAAAAGGAAGCAAGGCTTGTTGGCCCTAACTGCCCGGGAGTAATTACGCCCGGTGAAGCCAAAGTAGGCATTATGCCCGGTTTTATACACAAGCCAGGCCGTATAGGAATTGTATCGCGTTCGGGAACTCTTACTTACGAAGCAGTTGATCAGTTAACAAAAGCAGGCCTGGGGCAATCCACAGCTATCGGTATTGGTGGCGACCCGATTATTGGCACAACAACAAAAGATGCAATTGAGCTTTTTATGAATGATCCAAAAACCGATGGTATAGTTATGATTGGTGAAATTGGTGGAACTATGGAAGCCGAAGCTGCGAACTATGTAAAAGAAAACGGTTCAAAACCTGTTGTTGGTTTTATTGCCGGAGCAACTGCACCAAAGGGACGTACAATGGGACATGCCGGAGCAATTATTGGTGGTAAAGATGATACTGCCGAAGCGAAAAAAGAGATTATGCGTGCGAGTGGAATTTATGTAGTAGAGTCTCCGGCAGATATTGGCGAAAAGATGGTTGAACTTTTGAATTAATAAAAAACAAAATAATTAATAAAACGGTTGGCTCATAAAAGTCAACCGTTTTTTTTTAATTGTTTCCTTAATCAATCATACCGAAAAGGATAGAATATTACATTTGCACCTATTTTAAAAAATCAAAATAATAAAGTATAACAAAATGCAAATTGCTTCAAAATATGACCCTTCGCTAACCGAAGACAAGTGGTACAAACACTGGATGGATAAAGGTTATTTTAAATCGGTGCCCGACCACCGCGAACCCTATTGTATTGTAATTCCTCCGCCAAATGTTACGGGTGTCCTTCACATGGGTCACATTCTTAATAATACTTTGCAGGATGTATTAGTACGTCGTGCCCGGATGCAAGGAAAAAATGCACTCTGGCTACCCGGAACCGATCATGCTTCTATAGCTACCGAAGCTAAGGTTGTAGCAAAACTAAAAAAAGAGGGCATAGATAAAAAAAGCCTGTCGAGAGATGAATTTTTAGGCCATGCGTGGGAATGGAAAGAAAAACATGGCGGAATTATACTTGAACAACTTAAAAAATTAGGGGCTTCCTGCGATTGGGATCGTACAAAATTTACCATGGACGAAAGTATGTACGAATCGGTTATAGATGTATTTATCGATTTGTATAAAAAAGGCCTTATTTATCGTGGAATACGTATGGTAAACTGGGATCCCAGTGCGCTTACTGCACTTTCGGACGAAGAGGTGATTTACAAAGAAGAAGATTCAAAACTTTACTATATCCGTTATCGGATCGAGGGTGAAAATGATGAATGGGTTACTATTGCCACCACACGCCCCGAAACTATTTTGGGCGACACAGCAGTTTGTATAAATCCAAATGATGAAAGATATACCAACCTGCACGGAAAACGTGTGATCGTTCCGCTTGTAAACAGATCGGTTCCAATTATTCGGGACGAATACGTGGATATGGAATTTGGAACCGGCTGCCTTAAAATTACTCCCGCTCACGATATAAACGACTATGAAATCGGGATTCGTCATAAGTTGGATAGTATCGATATTTTTAACGATAACGGCACACTAAGCGAAGCAGCAGAACTATATATTGGCAAAGATCGCGATAAGGTAAGAAAAGAAATCGTGAAAGATCTCGATGCTGCCGGAAATATGGTTAAAATTGAAAACTACAAAAATAAGATTGGATATTCCGAAAGAACTTTGGTTGCCATCGAACCCAAGCTTTCGCTCCAGTGGTTCCTGAAAATGACCGAACTTGCCAAACCGGCTCTTGAGGTTGTTATGGACGACACAATTAATTTTTACCCAAAGAAATTTAAAAATACTTACAGGCATTGGATGGAGAATGTCCGCGATTGGTGCATTTCGCGGCAATTATGGTGGGGGCAGCGTATTCCGGTTTATTATCTCCCCAACAAAGAACTGGTGGTTGCAAAATCATTAGAGGAGGCATTTGAAAAAGCAAAAGCTGAATTTCCTGAATTAAAAGATTTGAAGATTGAAGACCTGAAACAGGACGAAGATGTACTGGACACATGGTTCTCGTCGTGGCTGTGGCCAATTTCGGTTTTTGATGGAATCCGTAATCCCGATAATCCTGACATCAATTATTATTTCCCTACTGATGATTTGATTACCGCACCCGAGATTCTCTTTTTTTGGGTAGCACGTATGATCATGGCAGGTAAAGAGTACAGAAACGATATTCCATTCAAAAACGTTTACCTCACCGGGATTGTCCGCGATGGGCAAGGGCGAAAAATGTCGAAACAGTTGGGGAATTCTCCTGACCCCATTGAGCTGATGAAAATATATGGTGCCGATGGTGCAAGAGTTGGCATGTTGCTAACTTCGCCAGCCGGAAACGACTTACCGTTTGATGAAGCACTTTGCGAACAAGGCCGGAATTTTAGTAATAAAATCTGGAATGCATTACGCCTTGTTAACGGTTGGGAAATTGATGAAACCATCCCTCAGCCCGAAACAAGTAAAGTTGCTGTAGAATGGTTCGGTGCCCGACTTAATGAGACTTTAAAAGATATTGACAATTATTTTTCGAAATACCGCATTTCGGATGCCCTTATGGCTACCTACAAACTAATTTGGGATGATTTCTGTTCGTGGTATCTCGAAATGATTAAACCCGGATATCAGAAACCAATCGACAAAAAGACACTCCAACATACTATTGAACTTTTTGAAAGCCTGATGAAAATACTTCATCCTTTCATGCCTTTCCTTACCGAAGAAATTTGGCATTTATTACGCGAAAGAGATAACAACAATGATATTATGATGGCTTCCTGGCCAAAACGCAATCGGATAGATCATAAAGTGCTTGAGCAGTTTGGATTTGCTAAAGATGTTATAATTGCTATACGCGGAATCCGTGCCGGAAAAAATATTCCAAATAAGGAAGCATTAGATTTTTATATAAAGAAAAATTTGGATGAAAAACC
This sequence comes from Bacteroidales bacterium, assembly GCA_029939965.1. Taxonomy (GTDB): domain Bacteria; phylum Bacteroidota; class Bacteroidia; order Bacteroidales; family 4484-276; genus SABY01. The sequence continues at coordinate 3,600 of JAOZRY010000303.1, forward strand.
AGATGTCACTTTTGACGGATTGGTTTCCAAACTATGCAACCTTTCTGCAATAGAATATGTGGATGAAAAAGTTGACAATGCCATGTCGTTTATGGTAAAATCCACTGAGTTTTACATCCCGGTTGGCGAAGTTATCGACATTGAAGCTGAGATAAAAAAGCTGGAGGATGAATTAAAATATACAAAAGGATTCCTTATATCGGTGAGTAAAAAACTATCGAACGAGCGTTTTGTAAATAATGCCCCTGCTGCTGTTGTTGAAAAAGAGAAACAGAAGCAAGCTGATGCAGAAAGCAAAATTAGTGTAATAGAGAAACAGATTAGCGTTTTGAAAGGATAGGTTAAATTTGGCTTATATCATCATCGTGCCAATAAATAAACTCTTTTGGGTTCATTTTATTAAGTATGGTTTCCTTTAATGAAACTTTTGTATTTTTGCACTCTATATGAAAGCACGGCTAATTAAAAAGCAGACTATTGAAGATTACATTGAGAAAAACGCTCAAAGTAAAATATCTTTTAAAATCTGGTTAACTATTTTAAAACATACCGATTGGAATATGCCTCTTGATATTATTAGGACTTTTATGTCTGCTGATATTTTAGGACGTGGTTCCGAGAGAGTTGTCTTTAATATTGGGGGGAATAAATACATAATGATTTGCAAATATCATTTTGGAGTAAATAAAGTTCATCTATTCGTAAAGTGGATAGGAACTCATGCTGATTATTCAAAACTTTGCAGCATTAATAAGCAATACGACATTAATGCATTTTAAGTAAAACAGTAAAAATTGACAGTTATGAAACATTTAGAATACAGAATTATAAAAAACAAGGAACAATATAATGAATATTGTAAGATATTAGAGGACTTAGTTATAAGTGAAAACGAGAGTATGCCTGATGAAATTGAATTACTTAATTTACTTATCGAAAAGTGGGACAATGAAAACAACTCTCTCATGGACATAGATCCTATTGAATTACTAAAATCTCTAATGATAGAAAACAACCTTAAAGCGAAGGATATGGTTGAAATCCTGGATTTATCGAAAGGAACCATTTCGAAAATTTTGAATTACCAAAAAGGAATATCAAAAGACACTATAAGAAAACTTGCCAGTTATTTCAAAATCTCTCAGGAAGCATTTAACAGACCATATAAACTTATAAATACGGTAAACAGACACTTCAGAAATGCAAGTTTAATGAATACAAAGAAAGACATGCAGAATTCTGTAGTGGATGGGTAAGCAACAATTATATAACCAATGCAAAAGCCGGATATAATATTGATATTGACCGAAAACAATCAAATATTTATTCAGCAGAGAGCATTTTTAAGAT
>JAOZRY010001003.1 GCA_029939965.1 Bacteroidales bacterium
TACCCCGCTACACAAAAGGACTCTTCAATCTCAGCTAAAACTTTTTTCTCATCAACTCTTGATTCGTTCCGTCTATCGTGATAATAATTTTTTTGTTTTCCCATTACGTCACCCTTAAATTAAGTTTATATTTATCCCCTTGCTTCTCTACTTCTATTTGTTCAACATCTCTACCCGTTTTTTTAATAAAATTATCAATAATATTATTAATATCTTTTTGCATTTGATCTTTATTTTTCTGATCTTTAATTATTCGGCTTTTATGTCTAATAATAATTTCAATTAAAAATCTTTCTGATATTTTTTTTATTGAATTAATTTTACCGCTCCTGGCATACAATCGTAATGGTCCTGTCCTCCGTCCTGACCAACAATATCAATTTTCATTCTCCTGGCAGGTATACATCCTCAAAAACGGCCTCCCCGACCGCATGGGTTGTGTCTGCGAAAGTAACATCTGCCCAAAAGGTCCATTTCCCTGCTTCGTCAATCTGGTTGTTATCTACCATCGTATATGAAAACACTCCATCTGTTGCGTCTGTTATACTTCCGGCCCATGAGCCTTTTACACCTGACGGTTTTCTATAGGCCACCGAACAGGTTGCCCCAGTAATATTGACACCTGTTGTAAGACTTATAGTGAGAGCGCCTTGATTTTTATATATTTTTCCCATTTAATCCTCCAACTTACTTGATTTGGATATTGTTTTTGTGATCGTACTCAGTTTAGATGTTACTATTGTAGTTAAGCTGTGTCCTGATATATTTAATGTTATACTGCTTAAATAGCTTTTTAATTCTATCCATAAAGTTTCAAGTACAGAAGGGGTAAGGTCAAATCCAACAGAAAAAAAACGGGTTTGCTCAGTAGTCGATATCGACCCATCAATATTTGCTGCATTTGAAAATTCATCAATTCTCATTATGTTGCAATCCCTTTTGTCTGTGTTGTACCATCGTCTGAAACCGCCATAACCGCAACCGGGGACCCTGAATCATTTTTTACCGTCTGAGTTGTTGCTGTTTGGGTGACTTCTCTGAAAAATCTATTGAACAAAGATCTTAAAACTTTTCTTGCTGTCATTGATTCCCCAGAGTTCAGGGCATTGTCTGATAAATCCGGCAACACTTCATCAAGCACTGCATCTGCAATAGCTGCGACTGTAGGAGGCGTGGTGGTGTTGGCCCCGTAATCAGCTAAAGCGGTATCACAGGCCGCGTTGACAGCAGCAGAGTCAATATCATTTAACGCTGTAAATAGAGCAGGAATTGTAGTTCCAGTATCTTCCAGAATAGCTGCGATTTCTGTATCAAGAAAGTTATCAATCGTATCTAATTTGCCATCAGTTGTGCTATGAGCGGTAGTTATTGCAGATTCTATTT
>JAOZRY010001004.1 GCA_029939965.1 Bacteroidales bacterium
AATGATGAAATGCGACAAGGAAACAAGGAGAGAATGCTATAATGCGATAAGGAGACAATGCGATAAGAAAAAGAAAATAAAGGATTGAATCATTTTAGCATTAGATCATTTTAGCATTAGATCATTAAAACATTTTAGCATTGAATCATTTTAGCATTTTAGCATTGAATCATTTTAGCATTAAATCATTTAAGCATTTTTGTATGTTCCACAAAATTGGCAGTAGAACCTAAAAAAATAGCCTCGATCCGGCTAAGATCGAGGCTCTTACTTAAAGATTGAAGGCCGAATAAAAATAGGTTTTGGCTTATCATGAACCTAAGACAGGCAATTTAAACTAATTGGATCACTGCTTTTCTTAGGATAACCCAATTTGAGCGAGCATCACTCAGGTTGGGTTTAAGTTTTTTTAATACTTTCTTTCCATGGCAAGGTTTCCGTTCCCATCCCACATAAACCAATCGCCACTCTTTTTGCCATTTTCGTAGTTAATGTCGTAACGCTTTTTGCCGTTATCGTCCCAAACATACCAATGGCCATGTTTTAAATCATCCATAAAATTGGCCTCGGCAGTAAGATTTGTATTCTTATCCCAGGTAAGCCAGGTGCCGTCTTTTAGCCCATTCTTATAAGACCGTTGTTCTTTTTTTTCACCTGTTTCGAAGTAAATCATTACGATGCCGTTTTCTTTGCCTTCAGTCAAATTCATTTTCATTTTCAGCATTCCATTGGTATAGTATTCGGTATATTCACCTGTGTAGAGTTGATCGCCTTTATAATAAAGACCATCATTTTTAATTATTTCCTGAGCAACAGATACTCCGGAAAATCCAATAAATAATAATAAAATTAAAATAACCTGTTTCATTTTAGCCTCCTGTATTAAGTAAGTAATAATGCAAATATGCAAAAAATTAACGCTATGGTAACATTAATTTAACATACAGGAAACTGTTTAATTTGGATTTAAATAGTAATTTATTAAATTTCAGATATTTACATATTTTATGTAGTGTTAACTGAATGTTAACTAAATAGAAAGGCTGAATCCATTCCTGAATTCAGCCTTATATATTTGTTTGTTATACGTTAGATTAAAGCGGTTTGAGCTTAATGTTCAGCTCTTTTTTGTCGTTAATTGTAAGTTTGTTTATCTCTACTTCTTCATAAGAAATGTAGGTTATTATAAAGGTATAGATGCCTGGTTTAATATCTGCTATCGTGTAATTGCCCAAAATATCGGTATATAGTGTGCGCCAGAAAACGCCGATATCTTCGTTGGACTTGTGTTGAAAACAATTATTTACAAAAGTAAACCCCTTGTTTTCCAACACTTCGTCCGCCTCGATCTCAGCGATTTTTAACACCCATTTCTATAGCTGA
>JAOZRY010000304.1:0-1751 GCA_029939965.1 Bacteroidales bacterium
CGATTCAAAATGAAGAAGTAAGCAAGGTTTTTCATTTTGTGGTTTCACAAATTGTTGAGCTTGAGAGCGAATCGGGTAATGGAAGGGATGCCCTTAAAGCATTTTATACCGAAAAAGAATTTCACAGGATGAAAAACGAAAACATACCGGTTGATGAAGCTTATCAGCGGTTCATCGTTTTTATTGAGAAGAATAAAAATGATCTTAATGATAAATTGAAAACTACCTGCATTAATCTTATGGAAAAAGTTGCCGTTGCATACAATGGGATTGAGGATGCTGAAATGGCAATAATCGAAAAAGTAAAAAAACGTATCGTTGAATTGTAAAAAAATATTTCTACCATTCCGGTTGTTAATTATTACACCTAAACAATCTCCTCCACAAATGAAACTCATCGACCTTACTCACACGCTCGAAACAGGTATGCTGGTTTTTCCGGGCGACAAACCACCATCATTCAACAAAGTTTTAACTCACCAAAAAGATGGTACACAGGTAACAGCCATGAGCCTGGAAACCCATAATGGTACCCATATTGATTGCCCGCTTCATTTTATCGAAAACGGAAAATCCACGGATACAGCAAGCCCCGAAACTTTTTTCGGGACTGCAATAATGATTGATTGCCGCGAATTTGGTGCAGGAGAAGAAATTACAGTTAGCCACATCAAAAAGGCCGAAATAGGTTGGGCGGGTGTTTCGTGGGTGTTGATTTATACAGGTTGGTACGAGAACTGGGGAACCAAAAAATATTTTGACCAATATCCGGTGCTGTCTCTTGAAGCAGCAAAGTTTATTTGTGAAAAAAAAATTCTTGGTATCGGGTTAGATGTTATTTCAATCGATGCCATTAATTCAACAGATTACCCTGTTCATAATTTGGTTTTGGGAAAAGGTGTTTTTGTGCTTGAAAACTTAACGAACCTTGAGCTGATAGATCAGGATGTTTTTCAAATTGCTGCCTTCCCATTAAAAATTAAAAATGGTGATGGTTCACCTGTACGAGCTGTGGCTATTTTAGATTAAAAAAAAGTATAAATAGAAATTATTATAAATGAAATTTTAATTCGCATGAAAAAAGAAATCGTTTACTTAAAAAAAACAATCTACCTTTTACTTCTGTCGATTATGATGGTGGTTGTAGGTTGTGCAAAACAGGATAAAAAAGGCGAACAAGCCCCACCTCCCGAAATTTCGGTTGTGGAAGTTATGCAGGCCGATGTTCCCATTTACTCTCAATTTGTGGGGCAGGTTTATGGATATTCTGATATTCCGATTAGGGCAAGAGTTACCGGTTTTCTGGAGGGTATCCACTTCGATGAAGGTCGTAGGGTTAATAAAGGACAATTGCTCTATACCATCGATCCGGAAGAATATGAGGCAAAAGTTTCGACCCAGGCGAGCCATTTGGCCGAAGCAAAAACATCACTAACAAAATCAAAGAGTGATTTGGACCGAATCGTACCCCTTGCCAGGATTAATGCTGTAAGTAAAAGTGACCTTGATGCTGCCCAGGCTGAATATGATGCGTCAGTTTCCTATGTAAAAGCAATGGAATCGAACCTGCATTTTGCGAATATCAATTTGGGCTATTGCTGGATGAAATCTCCAATAAATGGTATAATTGGTAAAACAGAAGCACGTGTCGGCGAATTTGTAGGACAAGAACCCAACCCGGTCATATTAAATACCGTTTCAATAGTTGATATGGTTCGTGTTGAATTTTATCTTGCAGAAGCCGATTACAT
>JAOZRY010000304.1:1851-3253 GCA_029939965.1 Bacteroidales bacterium
GTGAAAGGCGGATTATTAATTCCACAACGTTGTGTTATTGAATTGCAAGGGCAGCATTCGGTTTTTGTGGTGAATAATGAAAATAAAGTGGAGTCCCGGCAAATTGTTGTTGGGGAATCTAAAGGCGATTTGTTGTTGGTAAATAAGGGTTTGCAAGTTGGTGAAAAAATTGTTATTGATGCATTACAAAAAGTTGGCTCAGGTATTGAGGTTAAGCCGGAAGTAATTGTATTCAAGAGCCAGTCAAAACTTCAATACTAAAAATTATGGCTGAAAACAAAGGGAATTTTTTTGTACACAGACCAATTGTGGCTATGGTTATTGCCATTATTATTGTAATTGTTGGAGCGGTTATGTTAATCGGATTACCAATCGAACAATATCCTAACCTAACCCCTCCCATTGTTCAGGTAAGGGGTACATACACCGGCGCAAATGCTATTAGTGTTGAAGAATCGATTGCCACTCCGTTGGAGCAACAAATTAATGGTGTTGACAACATGATTTATATGAAGTCAACCAACTCCAATGATGGAACTATGACCATTCAGGTATCCTTCGATGTAGGTACCGATCCTGATATGAACACTGTTCTTACCCAAAACAGGGTATCGGCTGCCTCAGCAAAATTACCTGCTTCGGTTACAAAGTTTGGAGTAACAACCGAGAAATCGCTCCCCAACATTTTAATGTTAATAACCCTTACATCCGATGGGCGATATGACCAGGATTTTCTGGGCAATTATGCCTTAATCAATATCAAAGATCAATTAGCGAGAGTAAAAGGTATTGGCAGGGTTGATGTGATGGGTGCATCTGATTACTCAATGCGCATCTGGGTTAAACCCGATCGCCTTTCTCAAATGGGCTTAACTGTTCCAGAAATTATTAATGCCATTAATGAGCAAAATGTAATTGTTCCCGGAGGAAAATTTGGTGCTGAACCTGCTCCTGCCGGTACAGAATTTACATACACCGTTAGTTTGCCCGAACGATTTAACTCTCCTGAAGCTTTTGGGGAAATCGTTGTACGTACACAACCCGATGGTTCACAAATAAAACTAAGAGATGTAGCAACAATAAATTTAGGGGTTGAAACATACAATATGATTCCACGCTTAAACGGTGAAACTGCTGCAATTATAGCACTCTATCAGGCTCCCGGATCCAATGCTGTTGAATTGGCCGAAACTGCAATAATAGAAATGGACGAACTGGCGAAGGGTTTTCCCGAAAGTGTTAAATATGATGTTTCCTTAGACTCCACAGCTCCTATTACTGCCGGGATTAAAGATATTGTAGTTACTCTGATAATTGCCCTGTGCCTTGTTATCCTCGTGGTATTTATTTTTATTCAGGATTGGCGGGCAACCCTTATTCCAACCCTTGCCATTCCGGTTTC
>JAOZRY010000304.1:3353-4946 GCA_029939965.1 Bacteroidales bacterium
TCTTATATGAGTTTTACAAATATTGTTGCTCGTAAGCTTAAGCGAAGTGTAGTATTTATAGTTATAATGACCGTTGCTGCCGGATTTTTTGGAGGTCTTGTGCCAGGAGGTTTTATTCCGGAAGAAGATATGGGTTATTTCTTTGTAAACATACAACTGCCTAATGCAGCAAGCATACAACGTACCGATGTAATAGCACAGGATGTTGAAGATATACTTATGGGTTTTGATGAAATTGAGTATGTTACAACTGCCACAGGCTACAGTATTTTATCAGGTGCAATGACATCGAATACCGGATTTTTATTTGTTTCGTTAAAAGATTGGTCAGACCGTAATTTTACTGCTGCAGAAATTATTGCTCAGGTAAATGCAAATCTTTCTGTAAGTATTCTGGGGGCACAAGTGTTTGCATTTGGCCCTCCTGCTATTCCCGGGCTGGGAAATGGTTCGGGTTTTAGTATTATGCTTCAAGATAAAGGAGGTAATAATCCTGAGTATTTGGCAGGCAACACAATGAAGTTTTTGAAAGCAGCAAATGAACGACCTGAGATAGGTGCTGCATTTACTACCTTTCAAGCCACAGTTCCTCAACGCTTTATGGATATCGACAGAGAGAAAGCACTTAAACTTGGTATTCGCCTCAACGATCTTTATACCACTATTGGTGCGTTCATGGGTGGTGCTTATGTTAATGATTTTACACGTTTTGGCCGATTATATAAAACCTATATTCAGGCCGAACCGGAATACCGGGTTAATGAAGAGCAAATAAACAATTTCTTTATTAAAAATAATGTCGGGAAAATGGTTCCCCTGTCAACGGTTGCCACCATCAGGCCTATTTCAGGTCCCGACTACACAACTCGTTTTAATCTATACCGATCGGTAGAAGTTACCGGAGGCCCGGCCGAAGGTTACACATCCGATCAAGCCAGATCAGCATTAAAGGAAGTGGCTGCTGAAGTGCTTCCTCAGGATATGAGTTATGCCTGGAATGCAATGTCGTTTCAGGAAGAAAAAGCATCCGGCTCTCTTGGCATGATCCTTACATTTTCGTTGGTATTTGTTTTCTTAATTCTCTCAGCTCAATACGAAAGTTGGTCGCTGCCTTTGAGTATTTTAATGGGAACTCCATTTGCAATTTTTGGTGCTTTATTCGCCCTGTGGGCCGGAAGACTCATTAGCCCTACATTCGAAAATAACATTTTCGCACAGGTATCTTTTGTAATGCTAATCGGAATGGCAGCAAAGAATGCTATCCTGATAGTAGAATTTGCAAACGATGAATTCAAAAAAGGAGATAGCCTTTTCGATGCAGCTATTAAAGCTGCACGATCAAGGTTCCGACCTATTTTGATGACAGCTTTCTCGTTTATTCTGGGAGTCTTTCCTCTCGTTGTTGCGGTAGGCTCAGGGGCCGAAGCACGTAAAGTTATGGGTATGGCATTACTTGGCGGAATGACTGTGGCAACATTACTCGGTGTTTTCATGTACCCTATGTTGTTTGTGTTGATTGGGAAACTTGCAGGTTATGAAAAGAAGAGGGATAGATTGAAAGCAATACAAGCAGGTGGAGATTGACCTAAATAA
>JAOZRY010001005.1 GCA_029939965.1 Bacteroidales bacterium
AACTTTCTGATATCATAAGAAGCATTCCTGCAAGAAAAACCAGTGTCAAACTTATGTGTCATTTCATAAGCTAAGTCTTTACTTGTAAAACCACCGGGTTTCATAGATAAAGCAAGTAAAACAGCAGCAACTTGTTTGGTCCTTGATTTGTTAAAGTCAATACCTGCTAACCTATTTTTTCCTGATTGTGATGGTTTTGTTATTTCTTCAAAACTTCTTTCGTCAATAGTTGCAACATGTGCATGGTCAAGGTTTGAGAGGAAACTTCCCATGATTGTTTCCAGTTTTTCTACTATTTCTGCAAAAGAACCAATTCCACGTTTGCATTTCAAATCTTTAGTGTTGTGAACAACTACCTCTGCTCGTAAAGTACGCTCGCCTTTGTCATACAGTTTGACCGTAAGCCTGCCAAAATGAATTTTAAAAATGGTCAAGTTGTAATCAGGTGTCTCGATACGCACTTCAGGTGCAGGGGCTTTGGATTTATGTTTATACGGGCGAGTTTTCTTACCAAATATTGTTTTCAATCTTTTTATGTTCAGTTGACCCCGTGTAAGATCTATTATTTTTTGATAGACATCGTCCATCTGGCATCCACTTTTGAACAAAAGATTTCGGCTGTACTCTATCTGGTAGATAGAAAAATTATATTTTATACCCGTAGATTTCTGTTGTTTATTGTCCATGACAAACCACAAACAGGAATAAATCCATCTTTGGCAGACCTGCTCTAATTGCCCGTTGATTTTCAAGGTGTCTGCAATTTGAGTCAGTTTTTCTCCATTATTATATGATGTAAAACAGTTTCCTTCTTTTATTATTTCAAGTTTGTTATAATCTTTATGACGTTCTACCCACTCATGACCATTTAATATAACATTACAACTAAATGGTGGGTGAGCACACATCCTGATTGTAATATGTCCCCAATCTTTATCCATTATGTGAAAATAATAATGATTTACTAATGAGGTTTTCTTTTTTCGTCGTATATCTATTGCACCACTGTCAAATTTTTTAACTTCCCATAAAAGACTTGGTGCACGTGAAACAAAAATGGCAAAAATACCGATGAACGATTTGTCTTCAGGTATCAACTTTTCAGCTTCCTCATATTTACGCGCTCCTGTTTGAAAATATATAAACGGTATGTTTTTATTCTTGCATAAGGATTGCACTCTCCTACTGAAACGACCTGCAAAACGCATCATGCTCGCGTCAGACATATCTTTGTCATTACCTTTCATTAAACGATACCAGTTCCGCACACCTCCTGCAACCAAAAGCATTGGACAATAGGCATTTAAAACAATTCTGTCGATATAATCATATTCTCCTTCTAATAATGGTTCATAATGTATTGTTAAGCTATCTTTTGTTTT
>JAOZRY010000305.1 GCA_029939965.1 Bacteroidales bacterium
ATTATTGGGATCAACAAGCTACCACTCCAATCCCTGCCGCGGGCATTCTCCGGTGAATGATCGATTTTAAATTAATAATCACAGAATGAAATTTGGGGAGTTTGCTGGAGATTTATCGAGCACCCTGCAATAAACACTCCATGCCAATTATATCTTACTTTGAAACTGCTTCAAAATATGCTGTATCAGAAGCGAAAGCGGTAAATATCCCCTTCCCGTTAATAATGTTTGTATAAGGTTCAGATAGGTTGATAGTATTGGTGGTTGTAAACAAAGATAGTTCAGCAAACTCAGGATTGACCCTGAACAAAACTAATTGATATGTGCCATAATACCTGAGTTGGCGTGGTACAATATTCAACAAATTTGTTGTTGCAGGTGATGTTCCAATACTAAGAGGCTGATCCTCCATTTCATCATTAATTGGAACCGGATTTTCTTCAATATTCATTGCCACCATATAATAATAATCATTATCAGGATTAGACCAGGTAACCTCTATTGGTTCAATACCTGAACCACCCCATCCTCCTATCGAAACTGAAATTGATGTTTTTGATAATTCAAGATTTTCAGGTTTGCCCGGAATAGTTGTTTCGGATGAAATGATTATATCATTATACTCAAACTCCATTTCACAAAAAGAACCCGGTATCAACACCAAGTCGTCTTCGGCGTAAAAATAATAACCCAAACTATCCTGTTTTTCACTTAGTAAGTAATTTTGTGAATCAACTTTTAAGTTAATCTGTAAACCACTAATCACTTTATTATCATTTATCAAATCCGTAAAAGAATTCTGCTTAAAAACCCTGATATTATTAACAGGTAAGCCGGGATACAGATAGGCCTCTACAATAAGATAATCTTCAATCTCAATATTTATTGAATTATCTTCACAAGAATTTAATACTACAATCAGCAAGACTGCTATTACAAAAACAATTAGTTTATTTTTACTCCAAGCCATCATACTTCGGGGTTATTTAAGTTTGAGTGTAAAAGTGATATTTGGTGTAATACTTAACAAATTAACATCGGTTTCAATCAGATAACCATCCTCAATTTCAAATTCTTTATACCAAACATTTTGCCTGTTATAAACATTAAAAAGTGAAGCACCGAGGCTACCATGTGTTTTACCACCAAAATCAAAATTATAAGTAGCCGACAAATCCAGACGGTGATAATCGGGGAGGCGCAAAGCATTTTTTCGACCAATTGAAATAAAATCCTCAGATGTACCATCAGGAGTTAGTAATTCGAAACCCCCAGCCGGAGCTGTATATGGCCGACCTGTAGCGAAAATAAAGGTTGCTGCAAATAGCCATTTGTTGAATTTGTATGTATTTACAAAACTAATTTCATGGGTTACATCATGATTAGCAGGAAAAGGGACATCGCTAAGTTCCGGGAAATCGTAGGTAACATCGGCCAGCGTATAGCTAAGCCAGCCATTGTACTTACCTGTTTTTTTCTGGATTAAAAATTCAAGACCTTGTGAAACCCCCGTCCCTTTATAAAAAAACTCTTCATAATTCAAGTTGTAAAAACTGCTTACCTGCTGATAGCTATATTCCGAAAGCCCGCTCATTGGTTTATAAAATGCTTCAGCACTATAGAGCCAATCAGTGGTTTCGTATTCAAGCCCGGCTATATAATGATTGGATTCACCGACCGGAATATTTTTTCCATCAGCCAAAACCCAAAAATCGCGTGCCCCTGATTGTAAATCATTGCGAATAATACGGTTTGCAAATTGATGATAAATTCCCCATGCACCTTTAACCCTCAATTTATCAGAGATATTAAAATTTGCCTGAAACCGGGGTTCGAAATATATTTTATCGGTTCCGGAATAGTAGCTTGCCCTAAAACCCGGTTTTAGGTTGAGCCATGATCCTGCTTTAAAATCATCCTGAACATATACTGATGTTTCAAGTTGTTTATTATACCTATCCTGAATAATCATGGTATCATTCATCGTAAAATCATAGTCATTTACATAATAAGTACTCTGTACCCCAAAACTTAAATTGTTGTTTTTATTTAACTTGAATTCATTGTCGAGCTTAATCGAATAATCGTGCAGGTAATTATTTTCGTATTGACCATTTGTAAAGTCAATGGCTTCATCATCCATAATTCTGGTGCCTGACCGGGTCATATCGCGGGTGCTGTAATATCGCGAATACGAAATCAGATAGTTAGAATAAAAACTTTCATTCCACATGCGCGACCACTTCAGGCTGCTTCCAATATTACCCCAACTAGTTAGGTCGTTCACCTCGCTACTCATCGAAAAGCCTCCGAAAGACCTACTGTTATCATTTGAGTTATCCAGATTATCCTGCCCGTTGTAAATGCTCCATGATATAATATCTCCGGCATCTGACCGATAAGATACTTTACCATTCAGATCATAAAAATATGTATTGGGGGTAGTTTGTTCCTTAAATCTTCGTACCCTGCCTGCCATTTCACCTGCATTCTCCGAGGTGCTATTGCTGTTAAACTGATCGAAAATACCCTGGTAAAAATTACTCTGGAACGAACGACGAGCTGTAAAAAATGCAGTTACTTTGTTTCCAACAGGAAACTCTGCAAAGGCATTAAAACTCATCAGGCTGATACTCCCACCGGCATTAAAGCCATTTTGATTTCCATCTTTCCCGGTAATTTCCATTACACTGGACAATCTACCACCATACTTTGCCTCGAAGCCACCTTTGCTCATTTTTACATTTTTTAATGCATTTGAATTAAATGAACTAAACATCCCATACAAATGATCCACATGATACACCGTAAAACCATCATACAGAATTAGATTTTGATCTGGAGTTCCGCCACGCACATATAAACCCGATGATGCTTCGTTGCTTCCGGAAATTCCGGGCAACAACTGGAATGATCGAAAAACATCCTTTTCACCAATATCAGGAAGTGCTTCAATTTTTTTTGGGGACATACTAATTTTTCCAGTGTTTGATGCCATTCGCATCAACTCCTGATGTTCACCATATATTTCCACTTCGTCAAGCTGAACAGCGAGCGATTTCATTTTTATTGTTAAGCCACTACTTACAAGTTTTGGATTTAAATAAACTTTCTGAAGTTGATAGCCAATATATGAAATCAATAAAACAGAGGTATCGGTGGGAACATCGAAAAGTGTAAAATACCCATCGATGTTTGTGGCTGCACCAGTTTTAGTTCCTACAATCATGATCTGCGCAAAAGGCAAGGATTCATTGCTTTCGTAATCTACTATTTTCCCCGTAAGAGTGAACTTGCTTTTTCGTTCATATACTGGGGCAACATAATTTATGGGAGTACCCACAGGCCTGATGATTACCCGATCTTCAATGACTTTATAATTTAAATCGTCTCCAAAGAGGTAATTCAAAAACTCATTTACAGGCATATCTTTAACAGTTTTGCCTTTAACGGGCCCAGAAGGAATAACAGCCTCATCAAAATCCAGATACAACTTGTAACTGTCAGCTATCTGGTAAAGAATATTCAATCTGGTTTTTCCAAAAAAAGAACCACTGATTAAAATTTCATCCGAAGCTTGGGAATAAGCTTGTTGACATATCAAATGGAATATCCCAACAATCAAAAACAAGATTTTTTTTTGCATATAAATTACTATTGGAGTTTAATACGTTTTACCCAAAAGTTGATTGGTTTTGAAAAAGACTGAAAATCGTGGGGAGATCGGTACAATTCCCCTCCTCCCCTGCCTGATCTTTGGCCACCACTATTACCTCTGTTGCCACCGGCAGACATGCTCATGCTTGCCCGAGGCCGGTTTCCAGTTGGGGTTTTTATATCACCCGACCTAAATTCAATAGAAAGACTCCTGGCACTCAGATTTTCACCGTGGAATAATTCATTAATCGGCAATTTTAGTTCGTAGTAAAAAGTTTCTGTGGAATCGAGATGAACCCACGCTGTGATCCCATCACCATAACGGGAGTTTAATACGGCATTTTTCACGGCTTCATCAGAAAAGCCAACAATTTCAATTTGGTTTAAGGAAGTTTTTAACCTTCTATCAAACTCCATGTTGGTGCTTTTATCCAAACGATTACCTCTGTTATTGTCATATCCGAAACTTTTGTCTGGCATATTTTTTTTACCCTGAGGCATTGGGTAAACTACCGAAAACTGCGAACTTTTCTTCCCAGTAGTATCAAAACTTACCGTGAATCCTGCAACAAACATTTTTGCTAAGGTGCTTCGGTCTCTTGCCATAATACGAATCAGCAAGCTATGGTCATCATTAAAAATCCCATAAGCAATTTTATAGTCATCCCTGTAATGCAACTTGTCTATCCACTCAACAGAACCCGGCTTTGGCCTTGCATCAACAAGCTCAAGGGCTTTACTTGTGTGTAATGGTTTTTTGCTACATGCCACAAGAAAAATGGCAATGTAAATTAGTCCAACCATCTTTAAATATATCTTCATAGATTTATGATTTGGATAGTTTGACAATGTAAATGTGCAGAATATTCCGGGGAGGGTATTATTATTTAAAAGTGTGAAAAGGCAGGTGTGGTCAACCCATTAATTTCAGAATCTCCGGCACAATTAACCTGCTGGATCAGGCAGATGGAATTTATTACATTAGAATTTCGGGTGCTGATAAACAGGAGATAATTAAACTTATTTTGATTAGAGAATAATTACAAAATCGAAAATAGCAAAAAAGCCTTGCTTCAAATTTGGAGCAAGGCCTTTTTTATGGTGCATATTCAATGCAAAGAAGTTGAGATATTGCGAAAATATATCCTGATAAGAATCTCCGGTCTGAGAATCAAATATTTTTTTTTACATCTCAATATTGTATATTTTCAAAGTTCTGAATTTGGGCGGCTACGGGCTTTCCGTTTGTAGTTGTTTCATGCCGGCTGGTTTTT
>JAOZRY010001006.1 GCA_029939965.1 Bacteroidales bacterium
GTCGTTATTAAAGCTCACTTGATTGCGCTGATGACTTCGAGCTTTAAACAAAGAACTTTGTCATTTGTGCTGTTGCGAAGTTTGAACCTACAATCAATAAAGCGTCAGCAAAATATCTCATGTAGAGAGAGTCAGTCGTGTTAAGCCGAACTTTAGGCAGAATTCGTATGATGCACGGCGTCTCTTTTAAGCTACTTTGACAACAAAGCGCTTTACCGGCCGCGTGGAAATACGCGTTTTGCATCTGGTTCTAAATTAATCATCCGCCTCTTTGCTCGGTGTGTTTGGGCGATATAGGGTTTAGAAAAATCTATGAACAATACTGAAAAAAATGGAAGGATAAATTACATTTTAATTGATTATGAAAATGTCCAGCCTGCATCTTTTGATTTGCCCAAAAATTATTTTTTTAAGGTATTTATATTCGTAGGAGCAAATCAAACAAAAATACCGATTGAATTAGTTGCTTCAATGCAAATTCTTGGAAGTAATGCAGAGTATGTAAGAATTGAGGGGAATGGAAAAAATGCCTTAGATTTTCATGTCGCATTTTATCTTGGTCGAATGTTCGAGAAAGACCCAACGGGCTATTTTCATATTATATCTAAAGATTCTGGTTTCGATATCTTAGTTAACCATCTGAGAAATAAAAAAGTATTAATACGGAGATATGATCAAATTGATGATATTCCTGTGTTAAAAATATCTGACTCTAAAACCATTGAAGAAAAAATTGAATTAATAGTAGCTTATTTGGTTAAAAGAGGAAATGCAAAGCCCAAAAAAGTTGATACGTTATCAAATTCGCTCAATTCTTTATTTATGCAAGCTTTGAGTAAAAATGAGTTGAAAATGTTAATAAATAAATTAACAGAGAAAAAATATATTACGGTTGAAGAATCAAGGGTTAATTATAATTTGATGGTCTCGTAAAAGTAGGAAATTCGTCATTATTGAATTTGCACCTTATGATTTCATTTAGGTTACGACTCCAAATTTTGGCAAATCTGACTTTTTACGAAACCATCTAAATTTAACAATGAAAAGGTGAGTTAAACTGAGGGATTGTCAAATTGCACCATTGCGAAGCGTTTTACTGAAATCGGCAGGTGACAGCAAAGATGTTCGGGTAAAAAGCGTTGGACGTGTTAAACCGTGTGTCCGGCAGAATACGCATGATTAACGGCATCTCTTTTAATCCGCTTTAATAACCCATCGTTCAAGCGGACGGGCTGCTACAGAGCTTTTAACAACTTTCAGGGTCTTGCGGTGTGCGGTTCTTTTAACCGCTGTTGTGTAGCGAGCCGCCCGCCGCTTAACTCAGTCGTTAGCTGCCTTAGAGCCAATTACAATAAAAATGAAATAAAGATGAAACTTTA
>JAOZRY010000306.1 GCA_029939965.1 Bacteroidales bacterium
TGCTGATATATAATAATCTGTGCCATCAATAGTGATGAATTCAGAGGGGATGGTTTCTGAAAATATACTTCCGGAGATATTAACCATCTCCGTTTCCTGATATAGAATTTGTCCACGCTTGCGGTAGAAAAGTTTTTGAGAAACCAGCGAATTTGTATTATCACTCATATTTGCTGTAATTTCAACAGACTGACCAATAGTCATACATTGGATTGGAGTGTGAATAATTACAGGTGACAGGTTTGGCAAGATAGCCAGTTGATATGGGTTTATTGCCGGTTCAACCGGAGGGTCAGATACGGTTACTAATCCGTCAGCTGCAGTAATAAAATAATCCACCCCAGGTATCAGCACATCATCTCCGGGAATAACACAACTCCAGATATTACCGGTTGTATTCATCATGCTGACCATAGAATAAAATGTATTGGCTGTATTTTTATAAAACAGATTTACTACATTTACATAAGGTTCAAAATTATCTGTTACCTCAACCTCAATAGTAAATTCTGTACCAACTATCCAGGCTTGGTTATGTAAAGCAACGGTTGGTGCAGTTCTTTGAACGGTTGGTGCTTCACACGGCATATATTCGTGGGAATCAATAGCCTGATTGCCATCATAATCCACAATTACGTCAACAGTTCTTGTTAAACCGTTGCAATTCATGTCATTTGAATTATACCTTACAACATACGAATTACTTATTCCTCCCGATATATCCTCCAGAATATCGTTGAACGGATCGGTTATGTTATAAAACCTTCCGTTGGTCTGTGTGGCAACTGTATTTAGTTGCGATGATGCCTGATTAGTGAGGGCATAAAGGGTAATACTTCCTGAGATACAAGCATTAATGGCTTCTTGTTGGGTTGCCCCTCCCTGATCAGGGGTTTCATCAGTTAAAATAATAAAAATCTTTTGTGCCCCGGGCCTGAAAGTGAATCCAGCAGTCGATTGGGTAATGGCATAATATCCAGGTTCAACGCCCCCAGAAGCGATATTTCTCAACCACACGTTATCCCTAAAATACAAGGCACGTGTTGTTAGTATCCCATTATCCTCAAGTATCGGATTCCCATTGCCTGAATTTTGTCCGAACCGGCAAAGCCCAAGGGCATAGTCAATATCTGTTTGAATAAGTTGATCAATAAAGAAAACCATATTATTATATATGGCAGATTGTTCTCCACCCATGCTGCCACTATTATCCATTAGGAAAATAATATCGGCCAGTCGTTGCCCACCTCCCTGTGCTGGCGGTGTAACTTCAAAGAGATCGGTTTGTAACACAGCATTTTCATACACTGAAAAGTTTGACTGACTAAGGGAAGGCATTCCCACTCCGAAAGTGTCAACAGCTACATTCATGTATATCAGCGGGAAATTTTGAGAGTTAAGACTTGTAATGTTTACTTCCAAAGGCTCTGATAATATACTTTCGATCTGAATATCATCGATATGCCAACCATTAAAAACATAACTTCCATCGGAAACCAAGTTAAAACCTAATAATATAGTTTTACCTTTGTATGAAGTAATATTTAATATGGTGTTTCTCCAATCGCTTGAACCGTTACTTTTAAAGAGTGTTGCCCAATTTGATCCACCATCTGATGATATTTTAATCTTACCATAATCATATCCTGATTCTAGTTCAATCCATTCAGAAAAGCTAAAAAATATTTCATCGCACGAAAGTGGTAATGAAATTGGTGGGCTTGTCAACCAGGCATCTTCATTGTCCGGATAATGTCCTGATAAATTTGTATTGGCACAAGTTGAAGAATTGAATCCATATCCTGAACTTGATGTTGGTTCTCCAATTTGCCAACATCCTGAATAAGTCCAGGAATGCGTTGTCGATTCAAAATCTTCAACAAATAAAATTGAAGATTTGTTTGAGTTTTTGTGTAATTCAAAAACTTTACTTCTTGTAATCTCAGGAGCTTTCTTTAAAGTTCTTTTTTGTGGTTTGATGATTTCATCATCTTGTGCCGATAATTGTATTACACAAGCCATCATAATTAATAAAATAAATAATTTTTTCATAGTGTTTTTCGTTTTAGTTTATAAAAATATTTCCTTCATTTTTCTTACAATTTTTCAGCGTGTAAACATATCTCAATCATTCTTCCTACACAATCACCCAATTGGGGGATATTTGTTAAACAAGTCCAATTTCTTTGGCAAAGCAAACCAGCATAGCAATGTTGTTGATTCCGAGTTTTTGCATTATGTTTTTGCGATGTGTGTTTACGGTTTCGGGATGTATGCTCAATTCTTTTGCTATTTGCGTATATGATTTTCCTTTTGCAATAATTTTTATAATTGTTATTTCGCGATGGGTTAGCCTTTTAATTATTTTTGAATGCTTTAATTTCAAGGCTTCTTTTATCATTGTGTTAAATTGATCTTCGGTTTTGAGTCCAGAAGTAGCGTCCATCATCATACCAGAAAGTTTTGTGGAGTTGTTACTATGGCCATTTGTAATTGTATTTAGTTTTGAGTATATCCATACCCAATGCCCGTGCTGATGCCTGATTCTGTAAATTCCTGACCAGCATTGTAATTTGTTGGTTTTGAATTGATGAATTTTTTCGCCCATCAGATAATAGTCTTTAGGGTGGTAATATTTTTTAGCAAATGCCTTTGGGTTAAGGTTTTCATTAACCGGGTCGAAGCCAATGATATTGGCGATGCTGCCCTGCGACCACTCAATTTTTAACGATTCCAAATCCATCCTGTAGATGTAAATTTGAAGGGATGAGATTACATTTTTCAATTCTTCCATATTGCCTTTGCTCATTATTTGTAATTATATACAATTCGGGAAAGTGAAATTGGAGCGCATCAGCGATTTTTATTTAATTTCGCTGCGTTTAATTTGAATTGCACACGTAAATAAATATGACCTGCAATGACGGATGCCGATTTTGCCAGGTGGGAAAATAATCCCGGAAAGTTTTACTTTGACAACGCACAACTTTTTGAGCGTGTAATTAGTAAGAGCTGCTTTACAGGGCATTTGGCCGGGCAAAAACACAAGAGGTTTCTTGATGAAATAAGGGAAAGGATGAACTCATCGCGGGTAATGGAGCAATTGCAATCGTTTCAACAACAGAGCACCTTTCTGGTTTTTTATATTGTGATTTTGAAAAAGGAGGTAAAAGGGTATTCACAGGAAGAGGATATTCGGATACTTGATGATGATTTTAATCTGATAATACTTAAATACCAACCATTGGTTAATCAAATTTGCTGTGGGCTACTCGAATTTTATAAGCAGCTAAAGCCGGTATCAAATGATATTCGTCAGCAAATAATGGCAAACATCCTTTCCAGAAAGGAGAAGATCGTTTCTTCGTATAAGCCGGAATATCTTTTCAAAAACTACTTTTGGACTATCATTAAAAATGAAGGTAAAAATCTGGTAACATCAGAGTTGCGAAAACTCCGAAAAACCATTTCTTTGGAGGATGAATTTATCGGTACGCTGAAAACAGGAAATTCTACTGATGACGACCTGTTGGTGCAGGATGCCCTGAGGTTGCTTCACCACAAAGTCCTTGCTTACCTGCATTTCAGGGCAAAACTTATTGTTTGTTTAAAAATTGTTTGTTATATAAAAATTGATGCGAAAGATTTAACGGCATTGTTTAACCATCAAATCGGAAAGAACTATCATCATAAAGTTGATAAAGTTATTGATAAACTAAAGGGGGATATTTCCGATATCGATCACCGTGGGATATTATTACGTTTTGAGATTGTGGAAGAACTGTTGAACATGGCGGAGCAAGCAGAAACCGATGCGAGTTCGTACTGGCGGTGGACAAACATACAGATAAACCGCATAACCGAATATTTAAACCATAAGCATACGATGCAGTTCAACCGGGAGTCGTTCAAGATATTGGCGGACAGGTATTTTAATAATTATTATGATCAATCTGCTCCAAAAAAGGATTGATGATTTGTATATATATTAAACGAGAAATAGAATTTTTAGTAACGTGAAAGTTAAAAAACATAACAGGACATTTGATGAATCGGGCCACCTGAGGGACGAAGAAATTGCTTTATGCGCAGAAGCCATGATGAATGAAAAACTATTGGCTCGTTTGCCCATTGATGTAAATTCGCACCTCGAAAAGTGCTCAACCTGTACCGAACGTGTTACAGAGCTTTATGGTATTATAAGTAACGAATCGGAGGTAAAAGAACGCATTGCCGATTTTAGTGCAAAGGTTGGTTACAATTCTACAAATAAGATAAAGAGATGGAAAACATTCTATTCGATTGCAGCGGCTGCCTGCATTTTGGTGCTTGTTGCTTTTGGGTCATATTATATTTTGAGGCCTGTGTCGCCTGATGCCATTTTTGAGAAATCGTTCAAACCCTACCCAAATACCATCACCACCAAAGGGCTGAATAAGAAACTACTGAATGCCGGGATGTATTATTATGATCTGACAAAATATGATTCGGCAGTATTATTTTTTAATAAAATACTTGATAATAATCCGCAGAATACCGAAGTGGTTTTTTTTAAAGGAATTTGCTTTCTGTCCGTTGGCAATGCCGATGATGCGGTGTTGAGCTTAAATAAAGTAGTTTCTGATAACCTTTCTCCATACGGAAACCCAGCCCGTTGGTATCTGGCTCTGGCATATTTAAAAACGGGGGATAATGAAAAGGCAAAGGAAACCTTATTGGAAATAATTAAAAGTAACTCTACATACAGCAAAGATGCCTCCCGGATTTTGAAGAAGTTAAAATAGTTCAGCATTTTGAAAAACTGGCTACCAACGTTAAGCTGGACAAATTGAAGGAAAATAGTAATCCCGCACATATACATAGCCGTCAGACCGAGGGAGGGAATTTACCCGGCTACCGATAAAATATTCTGATTAACCCAGTATGGGTT
>JAOZRY010000307.1 GCA_029939965.1 Bacteroidales bacterium
GCTTTTTTAATAATTATGGCAAAGAAAGTATATGTAGGAATGAGTGCCGATATGATTCATCCCGGACACTTAAACATTATTAATGAAGCAAAAAAATTGGGTGATGTTATTATTGGTTTGTTAACCGACAAAGCAATTGCAAGTTATAAAAGGCTGCCGGCATTAAAATACGAACAGCGAAAAACAATAATCGAAAGCATTAAAGGTGTTTCCGAAGTAGTTCCGCAGCACGAATTAGACTATTCGATAAACTTGCGCAAACTTAAACCCGAAATTGTGGTGCATGGCGATGATTGGAAAAAAGGTATCCAGCAAAGAACCCGTCAAAAAGTGATTGATACACTTAATGAATGGGGTGGCGAATTGCATGAAGTTCCTTATACCAAAGGGATTTCCTCTACTCAGCTAATCCAGAGCCTGAAAGAAATCGGGACTACTCCTGAAATAAGGATGGGGAAGCTTCGCCGGTTAATCGATTCAAAACCTATTGTTAGGGTAATGGAGGCTCATAATGGGCTTACCGGGCTTATTGTGGAGAATGTAACAGTAGATGTTTATGGCAGAAAAAAAGAGTATGATGCTATGTGGCTTAGTAGTCTTACCGATTCTACCGCAAAAGGTAAACCTGATATTGAGGCTGTGGATGTTACATCGCGTTTGCACGGACTAAACGATATACTGGAAGTTACAACCAAACCAATTATATATGATGGCGATACTGGTGGAATTCCCGAGCATTTTGTTTTTACTGTAAAAACATTGGAACGGTTAGGTGTTTCGGCCATCATAATCGAAGATAAAACAGGACTGAAAAAGAATTCTCTATTCGGAACAGATGTCCCTCAAACCCAAGCAAAAATTGAGGATTTTAGTCACAAAATTTCAGAAGGCAAAAAGGCGCAGGTAGCCAAAAACTTTATGATTATTGCACGTATCGAGAGTTTGATTTTGAAACAGGGTATGGATGATGCCGTTACCAGAGCCAAAGCATACATCGAAGCTGGTGCCGATGGAATAATGATTCATAGCAAAGAAAAAGATGGGGAGGAAATATTGGAGTTCTGTAGGCGGTTCGACAAATTTGAAAAACGTGTTCCTCTTGTTGCAGTGCCCTCAAGTTACAATCATTTATACGAACAGCAACTTATAGATGCCGGTGTAAACGTGGTGATTTATGCAAATCATTTGCTGCGAAGTGCATACCCGGCAATGATGGATGTTGCAAAATCAATACTTACCCATGAGCGTTCGCTCGAAGCTACCGAAAAATGTATGTCGATAAAAGAAATTCTTAACCTTATACCAGGAACAAAATAATGATTCGCCCCGAGATATTTTATAACTGGCTTACCGAACATAAAATAAATTTTTATAGCGGTGTGCCCGATTCCTTATTAAAAGATATATGTGCTTATATTAATGACAATACTCCAAAGCATAGCCACATTATTGCAGCAAACGAAGGTAATGCTGTTGCCCTGGCAACCGGACATCATTTGGCTACGGGTAATATTCCTGTGGTTTATATGCAAAATTCGGGAATTGGTAATGCTGTAAATCCATTATTATCATTAGCTGATAAGCAGGTTTATCAAATACCGCTTTTGCTTATGATTGGCTGGCGTGGCGAACCGGGAGTAAAAGATGAACCGCAGCATATTACACAGGGTGAGGTTACTCTTGATTTATTAGAAGCCATGAAAATACCTTATTTGGTTTTTGATATGGATGAGGATAAAGCCAAAGATCAGGTGAAAGATGTGGTGGGGATGATTAAAGAGAAAAACGCCCCGGCAGCTATTGTTATCAGGAAAAATACATTTGAAAAATATAGTATTAAAAAAACTATTAAAACTAATTACAACCTGAGTCGCGAAGATGCGATTAAACAAATTGTTGGCCAATTGGCAGGCGATGAAGTTATTGTGTCAACAACCGGAAAAACTTCGCGCGAACTTTTTGAGTGCCGCGAAGCTTTAAATCAGCAGCATCATGCTGATTTTTTAACAGTAGGTTCCATGGGCCATGCAAGCCAGATAGCACTTGGAATTGCCCTGAGCAAACCCGATAAGCGAGTTATTTGTTTTGATGGCGATGGTGCTGTACTTATGCACATGGGATCAATGGCCATTACTGGCAGCCAGTCTCCGAGCAATTTTATTCATATTGTAATAAATAACGGTGCTCACGAATCGGTTGGCGGACAACCTACGGTTGGTTTTAATATAAACATCCCTTTGATAGCCGAAGCAAATAATTATAAAAGCACACAATCTGTTTCAACAGCAGTTGAACTTGAAGAAGCCTTGAGGAGTGTTAGTAAAGATACCTGTCCGGCACTCATCGAAATAAATGTACGTGTAGGGTCGCGGAGCGATTTAGGACGGCCTACCATTAAGCCAATTGATAACAAGAAAAATTTTATGAAAAATCTTGGATCATGATTCAGCAACAGGTTTTTTACAATAATCAGCAGAACGAACTAAAAGAGCTGATTGGTAAAATAGATTCATCAAAAATATTTGTAGTTAGAGCCGGAAAATCCTTTGAACTATCCGGTGCTGAAAGTTTTATTCAAGAGCTACTTGATAGCTCAAAGTATTCGTCATTTAGTAAGTTTGAAACCAATCCGCAGTTAGAAGATTTGAATGAAGGTGTAAGGCTTTTCAAATTGGGTAACTATGAAATGATTATAGCTATTGGTGGGGGAAGTGTACTGGATATGGCAAAACTAATTAGCGTGTTTGCACACCAAAACGAAAACTCTAACGATATTGTTGAAGGAAAGGTTGCTCTTAACAATGCTAATACACCTTTGCTAACTGTACCAACTACCGCCGGAAGTGGTGCAGAGGCCACAGCATTTGCTGTAATTTACATCGGAAAGCAAAAATATTCGATAAGCAATGAAGCACTACTCCCCAAGTTTGTGTATTTGGATTCTTCGTTTTCGGAAACTGCAAATGCATACCTTACAGCTTGCACGGGCTTGGATGCTTTTTGTCAGGCTGTGGAATCGGTGTGGAGTGTTAATGCCTGTGTGCAATCGGAAGGATACGCTTTGCAGGCCATCCAATTAATTTGGGCAAATATAAAAAAAGCAGTTTTGGAGAATAACCAAAAAGCCAAAGAGCAAATGCAGCAGGCATCGTTTTTGGCAGGGAAGGCTATAAATATTACAAAAACAACTGCGCCACATGCCTTGTCGTATGCTTTTACCAGTTATTACGGAATACCCCACGGCCATGCAGTTGCTTTGAGTTTGCCCTTTTTTATAGAGTTTAACTATCAGCTTAACGATAGTAATTGCACCGACCTTCGCGGGGCTGCTGCTGTGAAATCCAGAATAGATAAAATTCTTGGCTTGTTGGGTGTGAATATTTTTCAGGCAAAAAAAGTGTTGTTACAATTATTTGAAAGCATTAACGTAAATATTAATATTTTGGAATTAATTAAAGATTTTGATCCACAAATAATTATTGATAACGTAAATGTTGAGCGGCTGAAAAACAATCCGCGACAAATATCAAAAGATGATATTGCTAATTTTTTAAATGCCTGATTATAATTAAATATTCATGAAACCTATTTTACTTTACATCGACCCAGCCTCTACCAGTGCGCTTTTGTATATAATAATTGCTTTGGTTGCTACATTGGCTTTTGCCCTCCGAGGTTTCTTTTACAAAATGAAAAACCTGTTTTTGGGAAAAGGTTTTATTTCGCACAACGACTTTGTGGGCACCGACATCCTTTTTTATTCGGAAGGAAAACAGTATTGGAATGTTTTTTTTCCGATAATTAAAGCATTAGAAAACAAACACGAAAAATGCGCCTACCTTACTTCTGATAAAGATGACCCCGGATTATTATACCAATCCAATTATTATGAAAGTAAATATACGGGTAAGCTTACCATGACATCGGTTTACCTGAATAAACTAAAAACCAAATTTGTGGGAATGACCACGCCACAATTGGATGTGATGATGATTCGTCGCTCCAAAAAAGTGCAGCATTATGGTCATATTGTTCACGCTCCCATCGATGTTTTTACTTACCGAAAATTTGCTTTCGATTATTTCGATTCGGTATTTTGTTCGGGATATCACCAAATTGAAGGAATAAAGAAGCTGGAAGATAAGCGTGGTACAGACAAAAAAAAGTTGCTCGAAACCGGATTAACTTATTACGATGTAATGCTGGATGAGGTAAATAGTATGCCCGCCATCGAAAAGAAAAATCCTGTTGTATTGGTTGCCCCCACCTGGAAAGAGTATTCGATACTGAACAGGTTTGGCGCGAAGTTTTTTGAACACCTGTTGCAAAATAGTACTTACGATATTATTCTCCGTCCACACCCACAAACTTATGTAAGCTTTCCTGATCTAATTGCAGGTATTGAAGAACAGTTTAAAAATGAGCCGCGAATTGTAATAGATCGAAACCCTCTTGGTACCGAAAGTATGGCCAAATCGGATATGATGATTGGCGACTTGTCGGGGGTGTTTTGGGATTACGCTTTTTTGTATGCCAGGCCGGTACTGCTGCTCAAAACCGAATTCGATACCATTGAAGGATTTGAAGGTAGTGAACTCGATTATGAGATGTGGGAAATGCGCGAACGTCCACGGTTAGGTAAAGTATTTGATGAAAATGATGTGGAAAATATTAGTGGCATTGTGAACGATTTGTTAGAGAACCCTCCGGGTTTGCAACTGGAAGCTCTTAAAAACGAATCGGTGTATAATTTTGGAAAGGCAGGCGAAACTGCTGCAAACCAAATTTTGGAAATTGTGGGAGAATTAAAAAATACTTCTAATTAGGCTCTTAATTTTGAAACCTAACCATCATGTTGTTTAAATATTTTGTTGGTAATTTCCCGCTTTGCGGTTTCAATAATAAATCATAAATAATAAATTGAATTT
>JAOZRY010000308.1 GCA_029939965.1 Bacteroidales bacterium
TCCAATTCCTGATGATCTGAGCTTCGTGAGCAGGTAATCTCTGAAAGCATCTTTTAACCTGATTTATTCACAATTATCTTTCATACAATCGTAATCTGTTTTGTGCTGCATTTAATTCATTTTGTAAGTCGTCCACTTTTTGCAATAAGTTAAATACAACATCAATACCTTCAATGTTCACATTTAATTCGTGGTGAATTCGTATCATTTTTTCAACATCACCTATTGTGTCCTGATGAAGATATGAAGCTTGTTCTATTGTAGTTATTTCAATTAAACCAACTTCATTCAGGGCATTAAAAAACGACACTTCTACTTTGTAATGCGAACAAAGTTGTATTACCGGAATAAAATCTTTTGCTTCCATATCTATCTTAGTTTGGCTAATTCTTCAAATAATTCTTTTTCTTTATTGGTAAGATTGGATGGTGTTTTTATTTTGTACGTAATGTATAAATCTCCAAACCGACCTTCATTTTTATAAACCGGAAACCCTTTCCCTTTCAGTTTTACCTTTGTTTCATTTTGCGTTTCGGGTTTTACATTTAGTTTTACTTTTCCGTTAAAAGTGTTGATGGTTATATCTCCACCTAAAATTGAGGTGTAAAAATCGAGATCGAATGTTGTGTATAAATTATCTTTATCACGTTTAAAATTGGTGTGATTAGCAATAGTAAATTTGATAAGCAAATCTCCATTTGGCCCTCCATTTACACCTTTACCTCCGTGCCCTTTTATTTTTATTATTTGCCCGTTTTTAACTCCGGCAGGTATGGTTAGCCTAATGTTTTTACCATTAACAGTTAAAGTACGTTTATGGGTTTGGTAAACATCTTTTAAATCGAGATGTAGTTCGGCATTAAAATCTTGTCCTCTAAATTTTACATTTCTCCCACCAGGTTGTGCCGAACCTCCTCCAAACATAGAGCTAAAAAAGTCGGAAAAGTTTTCGTTGGTGTAGTTTGCCGAACCTCCCTGCTGTGTGCTTCCGTGGTATTGTTGCTGTTGTTTTGCTTTTTCAAATTGTTCGGCGTGTTTCCAGTCTTTCCCGTATTCATCATACTTTTTCCGGTTTTCAGCATTGCTAAGTACTTCATTTGCCTCGTTAATTTGTTTAAACTTCTTTTCAGCAACCTTGTCGTTGGAGTTTAAATCAGGATGATATTTTCGAGCTAATTTCCGATATGCTTTTTTAATTTCTTTATCAGTAGCCTTTTTATCAATGCCTAATATTTTATAATAGTCAATAAACGTCATCTTCTTTGGTCTTGTTTTATGTGTTGTTCAACGGTTTAAGTTTTATTTATCCTACGTTAAATTCGCATCAAATTTACAAAAGTTATTTTTATGCAAGCCTTTTGTTGATTAATCCAGCCCGCTTAACTCTTCAGTTCAATTAAAGATACAATATTTGAAAATGTTGTATTGCAATAAATCAGATAGGATTGTTTAAGATTTGTAAGTATATCTCTTAACCTTCTCTCGGTTATCCCTACATATATATTTTTCATTTCGTTATAAAGCCCGGCAAAAGTATGCACCTTTTGGCTGGCAACTTTTAATACATATACATATTCAGGTTCGCCGAATGTGATATTTGCTATTTCTACATCATTGCAATATTCAGTATAATAGTAAACACCATTATTCTCAAGTATCTTATAATTAAAAGTATTGGTTTTATAATACTCCTCTATGCCGATGAGTTTATCCCATTCATTAGCGTTGGCCGGTATATTATTTTCGTACCTGAACAAATGAAAACGATCTTTGGTATTGGAGAAATTATCGGGCAACAAAGAAGCCAGCATATCATAGTTATAGCCCTTTCTTTCATCTTCCGGCATCTGGGAGAAGTATTTTGTCATTGATGAAAGCACCAGTTTAACGTAGATATGCGAAAATGAAACAATACTATCGTGATAGAAAAATCGCAGAAAATGCAGATTATTTATACATTCCTGTACATTAACTTCTGTTTCGCCGGGGGTATGTTTAATTACATTTGCCAAAGGAGTAATCCCGTTTTTTAGGGAATCTTTAACAAAAAACAGGTTATCAGAAAAGCTATTGCTCTTATTCATATTTTTTAATAATGTGTCGGAAAGCCCATCGTAACCAATAAAAAGATTCTTAAAACCGGCAATGGCCATCTTTTTCATAAGCTTTGCATCGAACATATTATTGGGAATAATCTCAGCCCAAAACACATAATCTTGTTCATTTTTGAATTTCAGTGCAATAATTAAATCGAGTAATTTCTCAAAATGATCAGGGTTGCCAAAGGTATCGCTATCAACAAACGAAAATGTTGTATAACCGTATTTGTTGGTTATATGATTAATTTCGTTCACAATACATTCAGGGCTTCTGATTCTTAACTTATAACCTTTGTTGAAATCACAAAATTTGCATTTACCCCAATGGCAGGAGCGGATTGAATTTATGGGGATATTTATCAGGTTGGTGTCCTCATGTTTGGGGTAATCATTAACAAAATCATCATAATCAGGAAAAATGTAATTCTCAAAATCCAGGTACATGCTTTTATTTGTTGTTGACCTAACAAGCGCATTATCCGCTCTGTACCACAGGCGCGGAACCATTTCGAAATCGGGAGTACTTCGCTCCAATTGCTCCGTTAGGTTCAACAACGGATATTCGCCCTCTCCCCAGATGGCAAAATCGAAAGAGCTACAAAGTTTCATGGCCTCGTGTGCACCACCCTCACTTCCAAAACCACCCACAATAATTTTTACTTCTGGCGCAATTTTTTTTATCTCATCGGCTAATATCATCCCCGGAATCCACTGACTGTATTTTGCGCTGATCCCAAAAAGCAAAACCTCATTAAAATTGATGGCCGCAATTTCACGATGGATAATCTCAAAAATTTCCTCTTTTTTTGTTTTCAAAAAACCGGAATAATAATTTGGGTCGATGGCTTTATGCGATGGGTCTGATTTCTGAAGCAGTGAAAGAATCCGATTGTTGCCTTTTGTGTTTTTATATCGATCGTTGAGGATCGAAAGAAATGGGAGAATTCTGATTTCCGTATCTTCACTGTCAGAATAATCCGACATTACCGACAATAAAAAATTCCAGTATTTCACCGTTGTATCCACTCCACGATTTATCATGAATTTTTTAAGGATTGAAAGGGAAATTGATGGGGAATTAACATCGGTTGGTGGCAAACAATTCAGAAGTATTTTCATAGAAATGTTAAGTAATTAGCTGTAATACAAATATGTTTCAAAAGTACGATATAAAATATCTCCTCCTATCAATTTCGTTTTACTACTTCAATTTTGCTTTACCTACCTGATTTGATTAACCTGAAAATCGTCGAAATAAGTTACTGCATCTGCTT
Source organism: Bacteroidales bacterium (assembly GCA_029939965.1). Taxonomy (GTDB): domain Bacteria; phylum Bacteroidota; class Bacteroidia; order Bacteroidales; family 4484-276; genus SABY01. The sequence continues at coordinate 3,374 of JAOZRY010000308.1, forward strand.
TTGTCCAAAGACCAATTTTACCTTCATTTGCAAAGGTTTCGTCTTTTACCTGAAATATTTGCTCGCCATTTAGATAAACGGAAAACAAATTATCCACAACAGTTATTCTTAAATTATTCCAGCCATTACCAAGTGATTTTACATCTACACCATAAGTTCTTCCCTGACCTAAAACGGGCAAATCTGTTCTTTTTCCTTTTTCCACTTTATACAGCACTACGTTATCTTCAAGAGGATTGGCGCGAACAACATAATAATTATCGGCATTGATAAAACGCCAAACGAAACCACCACCCTGATCCATCTTTCCATCAACGCCTTTCATCTTAACTTTTAACTCTACATTTTTAACTTTAATTCCATCAAAAACAATTTCGTTAAAATGATAATTAGGATTATCTTTTGATAATTGAGCTAAAACTTTATTTCCATTATTTTCCAAAATTTTCCAATCGGTAGTTTCACCTTTTCCTGTAAAATGTTGCGACCAACCCAATGGGATTTCCCCCAATTGGCAGTTGTTAAATGTAAAAGTTGTATCGGTAAATGCAATCCGGGCAACTTGTTTGGGTTTACTTACCTTTTCATTTTTTGAATTTGTGCCATTTGTTTTTGTTTGATTGCAACTCAAGAGTAAAACAAAACTTAGTAAAATGATGCTAAATATTTTCATAATCGTTTGTTATTTTTCCAAATTAAGAGCCTATTACAAAATTCAAAGACCAAAGTACTATAAACTCACCAATAATCAAATGCATACAAAATGCAATAATAAAATTTGTAAAGACATACTGGATGTGAAATTGTTCAAAAACAAAGGCATATCGTTTTAATATTCTAAAAAAAATTTCACGAATTTGTTTTCCGATTTTTTAATTTGCTCTACTGTGCCGGTCTCCTCAACTCTTCCTTTATCTAACACCACTATTTTGTCAGCAATAGCAAATGCTTCCTTATGGTCGTGGGTAACGTAAATAATCGTGAGGTCGATCCCAAGTGTTTGCGACTGTTTTAGATTTTTGATATGTTCCAGTATTTTGTGCTTCAGCTTTACATCAAGATTGGCAAGAGGCTCGTCCATTAGCAAAATTTTTGGCTTGAGAACCAACGAGCGGGAAATTGCCACCAATTGCTTTTGCCCTCCCGAAAGTTGATGCGGATATTTTTCAGCGTGTTCCTGCAGGCCAAAAAAATCAAGCATCTGAAATACAGTGTCGTTTATATTTTTTTCTTTTCGTTCGTTTAATCCGAAAGCAATATTTTTAAAAACCGTGAAATGTGGCCAGAGTGCTAAATCCTGAAAAATAAAACCTGTATCCCGTTGATGTGGAGGAATGAGGATTTGCCCACTTTCGGTAACGACATTATTCTCAATAGTAATTTGCCCGTTTCGAGGGACTTCCAGACCCGCTATAAGACGCAATATGGTGGTTTTTCCACACCCCGAACCACCAAGCAAACAAGTTAATTGGTTAGCTTCAAGATATAAAGTTAAATCGTGAAGCACGGGTTTAACTCCGTAGGAATGAGTTATGTTGTTAAGTTTAATCATTG
>JAOZRY010001007.1 GCA_029939965.1 Bacteroidales bacterium
ACATTATTCTACAAATTGGTATCATCTTAAATCCGCAAAGGTCAGTTGTTCTGAACATTGGAAATCCTTTAGAAAAGATTAGCGAAGTTATAGACTTTGAAATGTTTAGAGATATAATAGAAGCAAAAATGTTAAATTATGAGAAGAAGAATAATGCAGGAGCAAAACCTTATGATGTCGTAATGATGTTCAAGATAATGATACTTCAACGCTACTATGGACTTGGCGATACACAGATTGAATATCAAATACTTGACAGGCTTAGTTTTAAAAAGTTTCTTGGATTAGAGAGTGGAGATAAAGTGCCAGATGAGAAAACTGTTTGGGCTTTCCGAGAAAAAATCACAAATAGTGGATTAATAGAAGATATATTTTTGCAATTTACAAAGTATCTGGAATCAAAAGGACTTATAATAAATGAGGGGAAAATGGTAGATGCAAGTTTTACTGTTGCTCCACGCCAACGTAATACTCGTGATGAAAACAAAAAGCAAGTAATAAAGAAAAATCAAAAACCAGAGCAAGAGTAGTCTGCCATCTGGCGAATGGTTTTATGGAACAGAGCATGAATGGGCTGATAGTAAGGTCTGTTGGAATTGTTTTAAGGGTTCTGCGATTCTTTTTAAATCAAAAGCAAAAAAATGAATTTTTAGAACCCACCTTAAGCAATCTTAGTTGCTGATTTACAAAAGTTAAACTTCATTTATCACCTTAACAATTTTTATAAATTCTATAATTGTTTTTATCTGTATCTTTATCCACTTAAAAGAAACAATAGCAAATGGATTTATTAATAGCTAATAATATTACTAAGCAATACGCCAATCATAAGGCTTTGGATGATGTAAGTATTTCGGTTCCGGAGCAAAGTGTTTTTGGATTGCTTGGCCCAAATGGTGCAGGCAAAACCACTTTAATTAGAATTATCAATTTAATTAATGCTCCCGATACCGGTGAAGTTATTTTCGAAGGTGACAGAATCAAATCTCATCACACCGAAAAAATTGGATACTTACCCGAAGAACGTGGGTTGTATAAAAAGATGAAAGTTGGTGAACAGGCTCTTTATCTTGCTCAGCTAAAAGGCTTGACAAAAAACGATGCCCGAAAAAAGCTAAAGTATTGGTTTGAGAAATTTGATATTCTTTCGTGGTGGGACAGAAAAGTTGAAGAGCTTTCGAAAGGAATGCAGCAAAAAGTTCAGTTTGTAGTTACAATAATTCACGAACCAAAACTATTAATCTTTGATGAACCATTTAGTGGATTTGACCCAATAAACACACAACTTTTAAAAGACGAAATTTTAAAGCTAAGGAACAAAGGAGCAACTGTAATCTTTTCTACTCACAATATGGCATCTGTAGAGGAAATTTGTGT
>JAOZRY010001008.1 GCA_029939965.1 Bacteroidales bacterium
TGAAATTTACAGGTGCTGCTTCAATTGGAATTGCTAATGGTGTTCATTTTGTTTTGGGCCATAACAGTATGAACAGTGAAAGCGAAGGGTATTGGTTTAAAACTAGAGCAGATGATAGAGCATATTATGAGAGTAGCGATTTTACTCCAATAGTTGCAAGCACTACAGGTGTAACAATTTCACCTTATGGCATGGTCAATAATACGTTGACTTATGTAGAAGGAACCGAAAATCGGTATGATTACAATAACAATACGCAAACAAAAGGTTGGAATATAAATTTAACTGGGACTTCATCCAGTTATACAACTCCTCAAGATTGGAGCAGCAAGAAAATAGGCTTGTGGTATAAGTTATATAATAACAACGTAAAATATGGTTATTTTCTTTTAATAGATAATGTAGGGGAATGGAAACTTTGGAGAGTGGATAGTTACTACAGGGATGAGTATAAGGGTGAAATAAAATATTACATGGTTGACCCAAATTCTATAGACACCCCATTAAGGACAAGTGGTGGTACTTTCGATGTCACAAATATAAAATACTACGCTTGTCTTTATCAGCAAGCGTCCTCTGGTTCAAGATACCCGCTAGATATATATGATCAATATGAGATTGCGACTCAGACAGTGACAGGCGGAAATGCAGATACAGGAATTAGGCTGGGACACATTGAGGAAATGATTAATAGTGAAATAACGTTGGGGGGGCAGATTTTTAATGAAACATTATTTTCAAAAATACCTTCGCAATATATATTAAGTCGATCTATTAAATTATCTTGTGCGATTGATATGCAAAATCAATCATTAACTTTTCCATTACAAACAGATCATAACCAAGAATTTTGGTGGAACGTAGACGCAGAGGGCGTTGAGATAGAGACAGATGGTGCAAGCGGTAACATGCTTAGTTGTCTAATTGGTTCAGACAAAGGAGCACTATTAACAAACACAGCAAATGACACAATTGAATACACTGGAACTATTTTTGCAAAATATACACCTTCATTACAAAACGGAAAAACCTATACAGGCGTATCTTTTATTGAGTGTGGTCAGATAGACGGCAATGGTGCGACAATTGATAATTGTATAATTAATAATAGTAGCAATATATTAGGTGCTTATTTATTAGTGAGCGGCAGCGATACAATTAAAAACAGTACAGTTAAAAATAATGATATAGGTATTTTGGTAAGTGGTACAACTGCTTTTACACTGGATGGAAATACATTTACAGACAATACAACCGATCTTCATTTTTCAGCAACCACTGGGTCTATCTCGGTTACTATAAATAATGGAGCAACTCCAACGTATACAACGGCAGGGGTTGCAGTTACACTTATATCAGGTGCAGTAACAGTAAGAG
>JAOZRY010000309.1 GCA_029939965.1 Bacteroidales bacterium
TTCGCAAGCCTCGAACTCGAACATTCTGAACCAAACACCAACTTTATGGACGGACACTAATTAATTGCCCAACCAATCTTATTACCTTATTATATGGCTGAAAATAAGGCTTTGGGGAGGTTGTTGCAATTTCATTCTGCAAAGGTTAAAACAGAAAAATAAGGTTTATGATTCAAATATGAAGATAGTGTTGCCGGTTATTTCCCACAAAATTCAGTTAGCACACCATGAGTCGATTTGGGGTGCAGGAAACCGATGCTCAAACCCTCGGCACCTTTTCGTGGCTGTTTATCAATTAAACGGATGCCCTTTTCACCGGCCTCTTTCAAAGCACCGGAAACATCGTCCATGGCAAAAGCCAAATGGTGTATGCCTTCACCTTTCTTTTCAAGAAATTTTCCGATGGGACCTTCGGGGTCGGTCGATTCCAAAAGTTCGATCTTGGTTTGACCAACCTTAAAGAATGCTGTTTTTACTTTTTGATCTTTTATCTCTTCAACGGCATAACATTCGAGTCCTAAAACTTTTTGGTAATAGGCGATGCTTTCGTCGAGGTTTTTTACTGCAATTCCAATGTGTTCGATGTGAGTAGGTTTCATGCCGAAACTTAATTTTATTATTTAAAAATAAGTACTGTTAATTGTTTCACAAAAGTACTGCAAATATGAATCTTGCAATATTTGATCTAATATTTTACCTTTTTTGAAAGGTATTGTAAATGGGTAAATAAAGAGGTGTTAACTGGTAAAGGATAGGACATTGTTATCTTCATCATATTCCTTCAGCGACCATAAAGTCGGTAATTTTCCATAGCCCAGTCCTTCAGGGCTGGGATTATGAATTTGATACAGAACTCCCCCGCCTCTTTGTAGGAAATGCCGTAGGCATTTCCTACAAAGAGGCGGGGGTTATTTATCCCTTCAAATCAATCCCAATTTTCTTGATATATCCAGCATCCTGTTTATGGGTTCTCTTCCTTGCCTTATCACCTCATCAGGTAAAATTATTTCAGGTTTTTCTTTTGCTATGCAATCATATAGCTTTTGCATAGTATTCATTTTCATATATCTACAATCATTGCACGAGCAGGTTTCATCAGTCGGAACTACCAAAAAATCTTTTTTTGGCGAGTCTTTTTGCATTTGATGAAGGATGCCCGTTTCGCTTGCTACAATAAATTTTGTTGATTCGTTCGTTTTAGTATAATTCAACATTGCAGTAGTTGAACCTACAAAATCAGCAAGCGCAAGAACCTGAGCCTTACACTCGGGATGTGCAACTAATTTAGCATCCTTATTATTGGCCTTTAGATTTATTATGGCCTCGGTAGATAAAATATCATGCACTTCACAAGTTCCATCCCACAACACCATATTTCGTCCTGTAACACTGTTCACATAACCACCTAAATTTTTATCGGGAGCAAATATTATTTTTTGATCCTTGGGAAATGACTCCACAATTTTTACAGCATTACCCGAAGTACAAATTACATCCGACATTGTTTTAATATCAGCCGAACAATTGATGTAAGAAATCACAATATGATCGGGATATTTTTCTTTAAATTTCTTAAAATCGTATGCCGGGCACGAATCAGCAAGCGAACATCCTGCCTCCAAATCGGGCAACACTACTTTAGTTTCAGGGTTTAATATCTTAGCTGTTTCAGCCATAAAATGAACTCCTGCAAATACAATCAACTCAGCATCTGTTTCAACAGCTTTCTGAGCCAAACCAAGACTATCGCCAATGTAATCGGCTATATCCTGAATCTCCGGAATCTGATAATAATGCGCCAACAAAATTGCATTTTTCTCTTTTTTAATATCAATAATTTTCTGTGCAAGATTAGCACTTTTAATTTCTTTGTTTTTTGTAGTTTTCATTATTATCATATTATTTAATAATTATTTAAAAAATTTATTTAATAATAATATGCTGTTGATAGCGTGGAAAAATAAATCATCTAAAATTTGGATTTATCAGTTTTAAATAATTATTAACAATTGTTTAACATCAATTCAAAATACAACTCATTGATTGTTCACATAAAAGCATTTTTTATTATCATATCAATTTGTATTTTCTACAGTTATTAAATAACAAAAAGATTTATTAATGATGCACAACTTTGTTAATTTCTACTTAAAATCTTTTGATAAATGCGTACTTTATGAACTACCCATTTTTGAAATTGGTGAAATTGTTAATAAGATAAGAACTTTCAAAATATTCAGCACAAATATAAACAGATATTCACATTAAATTGTTAAAAACTGAAACACCCTGAAAATGTTATTACTATGAAATTTATAGATAAAAACGGTATTTCCATCTTAATTTTTGGCATCAATACGTTAGATAAAAGTAAAAGATAACGAATGATTTCAAAATTAGACGTTTAAAAAGTTCAGGCTTAAATTTGAATAATATTACCGCACTTTGTTTTATTATTTATCCTTACTTTTGGACGATAATTTTATTAACAAATTTGTAAATGTCGGAGATACAGAATATTATATTTATTGGTAGTGATCATGGTGGGTTAGAGTTAAAAACTTACCTGATAAAAAAGCTGCACAAGCAAGGATATTATTTTAAAGATATTGGAACTTATAGTGGAGAAAGTGTGGATTATCCGGATTTTATTCATCCGGTAGCTGCTGCAGTAAATTGTGGTAAGGTTGAAAAAGGAATAGTAATATGTGGTAGCGGACAGGGAGCAAATATGACCGCAAATAAATATGCAAAAGTAAGATCGGCATTATGCTGGAATGTTGAGCAAACAATACTTACCCGTAAGCACAACAATGCAAATATTATTGCATTACCCGGTAGATTTATCGATTTTGATTTGGCTGTTGAAATGGTAATAGCTTTTATCGATACGCCATTTGAAGGTGGTAGGCATTTGCAGAGAATTGAAAAAATTTCGCAGTTAAAAGATTAAAACAGTTTAGAATGTCAGAATTATCCATAAAATTCAATCAGGATGCTGAAAAAATTGCCTTTAACAAAGAGCATCGCAAAACAATTAACTTTAACATTGGTAAGTATAATACTGCGGTATTAAAGGGAAAGCGACAGTTTTTTAATATTGAGCTGGCCAAAAAACGAGCCGCTGTGTATAAACATAAAGCCATCGAAAACCTTGATAAATATTTACTCGAATTTGAGAAAAATTTTGAGGCAAACGGGGGTAAGGTAATATGGGCAAAAACTGCTGCTGATGCCATTGATGAAATTGTAAAGATACTTACAAACCATAAGGTTAAACTGGTTGTAAAATCAAAGTCGATGATATCGGAAGAGGTAGAGATGAACGAAGCCTTTGAAAAATCGGGGATAGAATCGGTGGAAACAGATTTGGGTGAATATATTGTGCAGGTTGCCGGCGAAAAACCCTACCATATTGTAACTCCTGCCATGCACAAATCGAAGGAGGATGTTGCAGCACTTTTTCATGACAAATTCGGAACACCCAAAAACAGTACGCCGAAAGAAATTACAGAGTTTGTAAGAAAAAAATTGCGCAAGAAGTTCTTTAATGCCGGAGCCGGTATAACAGGTGCCAACTTTTTAATTGCCGATACGGGTTCTATTGCACTCACCGAAAATGAAGGTAATGGATTAATGTCTTTTTCTTTTCCAAAAATTCATATTGCTGTTACAGGTATTGAAAAAGTGATTCCATCTTTTCGTGATCTTGACTTATTTTGGCCATTGCTTGCTTCTCATGGTACTGGCCAGCATATTACAGTTTATAATACTATTATTTCGGGTCCGCGCCAAACCGGCGAAATGGATGGCCCTACCGAAATGTATGTGGTTCTTTTGGATAATGGTAGAACTGAATTGTTAAAACACATCCATCAACGCAGAGCCTTGTCGTGCATCAGATGTGGTGCGTGCCTTAATGCTTGCCCTGTATATAAAAATATTGGCGGTTATACGTATAATACAACTTACACAGGCCCTATCGGTTCAGTAATTACACCTCATATACGTGGCATGAAAGATTTTAAACATCTGAGTTATGCCTCCTCACTTTGTGGAAAATGTAGCGAGGTTTGTCCGGTAAAAATCAATATCCACGAATTATTGCTCTACAATCGATACGAGTCGGTGCAAGCAGGTTTAACTACCCGAATTGAAAGAATAGCGCAGAAGGGTGCAAAAAAGGTGCTTTCAAAAAGATGGATGATGGATATAGGAGGAGGAAAAATTAAAAACACTGCCATGAAAATGACGATGAAGAAAGTGTGGGGATCCAGAAGAACGTTGCCTGAGTTTGCTCCAAAAACATTTAAACAGTTGTGGGATGAACGAAAAGGAGGGAAGAAATAACAAATCAATATTATGGAAGATAGATTGATTATACCCGATTCTGATTTTTTCGAATGGCTTTTATAGTTTTTCTTCCACGATTAATGATGCCCGCCGAACCTTCCTGCATAACAACTTCGATGGTTGTTATCAGCTCCTTTCTAATTTCAGGAATAACTTTTTGTATTTCAAATAGTATGGTCATACTATGAATTTTTACGGCAATAGGTTCAGCGGGTTCGGCCAACCAATTAAAACATGTATTCAAAAGTATGCCTAATTTTTCTTCGTTTTCGGGTAATGGATATTCCTGAATAATTCTTAGAAATTCGCGTTTTACACCATCCTTTTTCAGTTGGGGCAAATTCAGAATCATTTGATCTATTAACGGGGAAATAAGGTGAGGCTTCTGTTCCCATATTCCTTTAATTACCCATGCCGATCGCCAGTTTAAGGGCTCATTATTACTGAGGGACATCAACCATAATTCATCTAAAATTTTTGGGTTTTCAACCGCCATCCGGGCTATTTCGGTGGTATGCCTTTTGGATATTTCACTCAGAAGTAGTTCTTGAAGAGTCATATCAACGGT
>JAOZRY010001009.1 GCA_029939965.1 Bacteroidales bacterium
CTAGGCTTTTGCAGTTTTCTTTTTTTGTAAAACCGTAAATGTTAAAAATTCGTAAGTTTCAGAGTTTGTATGCAAGTTTTGGAGGGGATTTGCTGCGAGGTAAAAAATGTCACTTCCTATAGAGTCAAAACCCCCAATTTTGGTAAAGCAACTTAATTATTACAAGAATTTCTTTTCAAAACGCCAATTTGAGCATTTTAAGCGTTTAATTATTGGTTTGATTGTTTCAAAGAACACTACTTTGCAAGAAATTAATGATTTGTTTTGTGAAACAAATCAGAGTAGTCTTAATCGTTTTGTTTCTCATTCAAAGTTTGATCTTAACGATTTAAATCGTTTACGACTCAGTCAAGTGAATGACAAAATTAGTTTTCGTGAGAAAGGAATTTTGATTATTGATGAGAGTTTAAAGCATAAGACTGGTCGTGAAATGGAGTTGGCCGGTTTTCATAGAAGTGGTATTACTAAGAAGATTGAGTGGGGTCATATGGTGGTTAATTCACTTTACTCTGATTTGGAAAATAATATTTTCCCAGTTAGTTCTGAACTTTATGTTCGAGAAGTTGATTGTGAAAAAGACAATATCAAATTTAAGACTAAAAGAGAAATAGGAATTGAACAAATTGATTTTGCTTTACAAAACAATTTGCCAATAAAACTAGTATTGGCAGACGCAGGTTATGATGGTGTTGAGTTCCTAAACTCCGTTATAAAACGAGGCTTAGACTTTTGTATTGGTGTTCGAACATCAACAAAAATAAGTGTTAACCGTCAAAAAAGAACAAACATTGCAAAATACTTAGAAAATTTTGGTTTTGAAAAAAACCACAAAAAACTTAAATTTAAAAGTAAAATTTATGAATACCACACTGTTAATATTAGCGTTAGAAAAATAGGTAAACTAAAATTAGTCATCTCTAAAATACAAGGAGATGATGAACTTAAATGCTATTTTACTAACCTGAAAATTGATGATATGGATATCATCAAAATACTGACAAAAAGATGGGAAATAGAAAGCTTTCACAGAGACACTAAACAACATTTAGGATTTGAATCGTACCAAGTTCGTAAGGGCCGTGGGATGCAGGTAGTCGCGCTCGCCATACTTACAGCTTATACGCAAATATTCCTAGCAAAAAAACAAATCTCAAAAAAACTAACCCTAACAAGTATCGGCGAATACTGCCGATACTTTGCCCTAATAGCCTATAAAGGACTAAGATGGATAAAAAGACAACTAAACAAAGGAATTACATGGTTTAAACAAATACTAAAAAGACACGTACTAATCAAAACTGCAAAAGCCTAGGTAAGGGTTGGCGTTGCGTGGAAACTAGTTGGGTTTGACTAGTTTAGAAAAATATGAGGTTCGT
>JAOZRY010001010.1 GCA_029939965.1 Bacteroidales bacterium
AATTTTCAAGAAATATGTTAAATAATAATCAAAATGAAGTTTATTAAATTTTTATCGTATTTAATTATTTCAATATTGGTGATTTCAGCATGCATGAATGTAGAAAATCGGCGAAATACATTAAACAATAAACATATCAAAAATTACAATTTTAAGAACGGTTTAAGTATAAAATTAATAAATGTAATAGAAGAATTTATTGATTCCGTTGAATCAAAAGGTAACCTTAGACCTTTACTTGGAATTGAAAATTTTTATTATACGGTTAAGTTTTTCAAAAATAATAGAAGTGTTTTTTTCACTATTAGAACAAGCTATATCTTTCCAAGATTTGGATATTATGACAACACGTTATATGAAAACGATACCACTTGCATGTATTATTTCAACATTCATAATCGCAAAGTAATCATTATTGATTACCCAGAAAGCAAAGGGCATGAACTATTTTTTAAAGTAAATGAAAGAAATTATCTTGCAATAAAAGAAATGAAAAAAAATGCATTATTAATAATAAAAGAATCTATAAGACCCTCAAATCCGACTATTTTTAGGCTTACATACAGAGTTGAAGAAACAAAAAATGATGTTGAATTGATGAAACTTGACACAATACTATTTCCTAAACCTTATAATACGGAATCTAATAATTATATTCCTGTTATTGAAGACCAATAATAACTTTATCACAACTATCACCATCTCACCATGAATTGATGTCCAAGCGTAGTATTAAGAAAACAAAAACATGCAATCTTCGTTTGATAACCAACCAATCCCATGCTCCCTCCACCAGAAAATCAAACAAACCCTTCCCAATATTGGCAATTTGGTAAGTAACTATATGCACTTCTTTCTCTTTTCCGACAACGGTTCGTTCGAAAGTATTGAGTACTTTTACGACCCCAACGGAAACATGATAAAAGACTTGAACAAACAAATCAATAATATCGAGTACAACCACCTTAACCTGCCACAACGCCTGGAAATAGGGCAAATCGCGGGGAACATCCTGCATTACATTTACGATGCCACCGGCCGTAAGCTCCGCAAGCAAAAGCGGGTTGACCAGGGTGACAACACCAACACCGATTACTGTGGCAGTTTTGTGTATGAAGAAGGTGTGTTGCAATACATCCTCACCGAAGAAGGCAGGATTGTGCCCGATGGCGGCGGTTTCAGGCATCAGTATTTCCTAAAAGATCATCTTGGAAACACACGGGTAATGTTTAACGACAACGGCAACATCTTGCAGGATGACAGCTACTATCCGTTTGGCATGGCCATGGAAGGTTTGTCGTTTGAAGATTTTACCTCCTCCCAACCAAACCAATACCTCTACAACGGCAAGGAGATGCAGGATGAGTTTGGG
>JAOZRY010000014.1 GCA_029939965.1 Bacteroidales bacterium
CCAGGGTATTCTCTTTTTGGTATTGCTGAAACTCCTGTTCGCGTTGTTTTTTAAATTCTTCAAAAGTTTGTGCCTGCAAAATACCGGAAATAAGAAAGCATATTGTGCAAAAAATAGTAATATATCGGTTTTTGTTTTTGTTCAAAATCATTAATTTAAATAATTGGTTTTTTTAACACTTTCGAGTTCTTCAATAAAACAATACATATTTGAAGATGGATTATTGAATAAAGTTAATTTTTTTGTGCGTTCAGATGCTTTTGTGTAATTAGCGGATAATTTGATTTCCAGTTGTTGGTCAATAATGCCTTTTTTGTAAGTATTCCTGTTTCTATTGCTCAATTCTCTAATGCATTTATTAGCTGTGATGTTCGCTGTATGATTTTTATAGTGTAACAAAAACCACAACTCAATAGAAGGATTTGATACTATTAACACCGTTGATTTTATAGATTTCAGTTTTTCTAATACTTGAGGTACATCAGCATCATACATCAAAAAATCTTTGTCTTTGTTATGAATGGGCTTTCCTTGTTTGTAATTCTCAATAAATCTCTTAGTTATTTTATTCCCAACTACTTTAGGCACAATTTCAATAGGTATGCGGTATTTTGAACGTAGAAAACAAACATAAGCTTCCTCTGTTTCACCTTCGCAGAAAACCCAAAAATGAGGATTTATCTTTTTTCCTTTCGATGCTCTTCTTTTACTCCCCATCGAACAGTGATTTAATTTTTTTCTCTGAATCGTTCATAAAAGGAACTGCATCAAAACGCCCTTGTAAATAAGCTTTTTCTAAATCCATTGTATCGCGAAAATCGTTGTAATCATAAAGCGAATATAAATCGGTTGATCCATCCATGCTTTTATTGGTGAAAAAGATTTGGTCTTTCCGTACATTTTTCAAATTCAAAAATCGAGTATTGTGAGTAGTACATAAAAGTTGAGCTTTCTCACTACTTCTAAAAATATTAAAAAGATATTCAATGATTTTTGGATGTAAACTATCTTCTATCTCATCAATTAAAAGGACTTTATTATGCTTTACTACATCTAATATTGTAAGCATAATAAAAAATAATTTGATAGTACCTTGTGATTCTTCGGTGAGAAAATCAAAAGCGATTGATGGTGAAGCTTTGTGATATGTCCTTATTTGCAGATAGTCCTGAATAACATCTTCAACTGTTAAAGTCATGGTTTTCGCATCAGCTTTATATTGCTTACCTGCTTTTTTCAATACTTTAATTTTAACATCAACAATATCACTATCGGCTATTTTTATGGCATTTATAAGTTGTTGTTTGTTTTGATTTGAAAGAGTTTCAATAGCAGAAGCTCCAAAACCTATATAATCCAATACAAACTGACTATGAAAATAATTAAATATTTCTTTTCCAATTTCTCTGTCCATTTGGCTTGCTCGTGAAATATACAATGTTTTATCAGAAGTGTTTTCAGCCACGTCCAATGGACGTTTTATTTGCTTACTGAAACTGTATTTCTCTTTTTTTGTTTTTCCTAAACCTTCGTTGCGGGTAAAGATTTCTTTTATTCTGCCTTTGGGATAATAATAAAGACTTTCGGAAATAATTTTTTGACGTGTTAGAGAAAATGAATATTCGTATTCGATGCCGTGGCTTACAAAACGAATAAAATAAGTACTTGGTTTTCTATTGTACCCGGCGAATTTAAAAGGTTGAAAATTGTAAACTGTATTTTCGTTGTGCTGATGAGATTCAAAAACCAGCGCATTGCAAAAACGTATAGCCTTGATAATATTACTTTTGCCTGAAGCATTTGCTCCATATATGGCAATGGTTTTTAGCACCTTAGTTTTATTAAACTCAAATAAATTATCACTTAGTGCTCTTGCGTTTGCAGATCTTATTTTAGCTGCTCTAAAATCAAGTACTATTTCATCTTTAATTGAGAAAAAATTACTTATGCGAATCTCTAATAACATTTTAATTTGACTATTTGTAAAATAATTGCAAATATAAACAATAAAATTAATAGATGTGTGTGAAATGTCTGTTTTGTATTTCTATTTATCAACCCTTATGGTTTAATGGTTATTTCGCAGTTTATCCTCTTTTCTTAGCCTTGCTGCCAATATTAAAATATGGTTCTACTGCGAATTTAGTGGAACCAAATAGATAAATAGTCTCTGCAAGGAAACTCCATATTTCAGGAAGTGGGCAACAAGTACCTAAATGAAAGTGATGTAAAACCCAGGTTTCATGATATGTTGTGTTATTCTCAGCTGATTATTTAAACTTCAATTTGCAGCATTTTTCATAAAAGATATGAAAGTAGTTTTTTCCGTAAAACACACTCTATTTTGAAATTATTGATACCCCAAGGTGATTGTTAGAAATTTGAATGTTTTTGATGATGAACGATAACTGGCCGGAGTAAACAATTCGGGTGAGATGCTGGAATCGGTCATCATACTTATCATCCAAAAATTTCACTCGCGAACTAAATACCTCCATTTGTTCCATGTTGGCAGTTAATGCATTAATATAGGCATACCATAATCCATATTTTGTATCAAATGCAAAGTTCATTTCGCGATCAGCAGGTTTTTCTTTCAATCTCTCATACTTAAATTTTGCTTTCATCGGGGTTAATTGGCTGGCTTGCCATAGCGAAACTATTTCGTAGCTTTTGCTGTTTTCGTTTAGCATCCACGAAGCACTCACTGTTTCGTCCAAACTGTTTTTTGCCTCAATGTTAAGAAATAACTTCGAAACCAAAGCACCATGGGTTTCTGATTGAAAAAGCTCTATGTTGCAAATTAGATGTGTCAAATCCTGCTTATCACTTGTTGTTTCCACAAGAACAATCATTTCATAATTATCAGTAAACATTGTTTCAAGAACTTTGTATCCCAAAGATTCCTGACTGTTACAACTTGTAAATGAATTGAATTTCCCGATGGTTTTGGAGTCTGAGTGGTCGAAATAATAGTTATCGCTGATATTTTGAACACTACAATTTTTTGAAAAAGATGCAATTGCAAGAGCACGCAAAACAGCCTGTTCGAGTGCTGCGGTGCTGTCGAGCCCGGGATCGGAAATGCCGATGCTCAGATTTTGGTGAGAATATAAATTTGAAAAATCAAAAAACCAATCCGGAAGTTTTACTGCCGGCTTGTATGTTACCACTTTGCTTACCGAATGATGAGGTGTTTTATTCTCACCAAATTCTTCACGAAAATCTTTTTTAAAGGATTCATAAGCATGTTCAACATGCAATTGTTTTGAGGTGTTATTTTGTGCTGCCCCATACATAAACCCCACCAAAAAAAGCAATAATATGGAAATTTGTTTCATCTGTTTGTTGGGTGCCTTTAATTCTAATCAAAACAAAACTGCCTTGACATTGACACCTCCAATGTTTCGGTCAATAAGTCAAGGCAGTGAATTTTAAAATTTATTTATTATTTGAAATCTTCCATCTCTTTATCAAACTCCCCTTTAAATTTTTCGTACTGGAAATCAACTTTCAGTTTATCGTTGTCGGAGATACGGTTTTTCATTCCGTTTAAAATTTCATCTCCGGCAAGTTCTATGGCTACATAGCATTTGTAGTTGTTACTTTCAGTTTTTGTAAATTGTTCGCAAATGGTTCTGATACCATTTAACTGTTGGTTGATTACTTCGCGCGAGAGGCCTTCGTAACGTTCTTTATCTTCGATCTCCTGACCAGAGGTGTAGCTCGAAAAATAATTATCGATCACAGCTTTTACACGGGTTTCAATGGCAGCGGCCAAATCGAGGCGGGCGTTACTCATGGCTTTTTTCTTTGCCATACTTTGGTTGGTGCTTTCGCCCGAATTGTTAGCTCTGAAATACTCATTATCACTAAAATACTCAGGCCCTGAGCAGTACATTGTTATGGCCGTTTCGCCCGATGGAGCAGTTGCCGTTTTTGATGATTTGCAACTTTGCACAGCCGGAGCCAGAATAAATGCCAGCAATGCCAGCATAATGATTGAACGGAATGCTTTACTTTTCATAATAATTAATTTTGGTTAAACAATTTTTAATAAAATATTGATTGTTGATTTTTATAAGTTTTATGCTCAAAAAGTAAAAATGCGGTTCAATTTCCTGAGTACGTATATGAATAGGTATAGAGTTTTTCTCCCTCACCCAAATCATCGGTAAATTGAGTTGACACACGAAGGGTAGTTTCTGTTAATTCCACAATACCCAAAATTTCGGAGCTTCCATCACTATATGTAATTTTTAATTTTGTTTCATTGTCCATAAAATCCCATGAGCCTGATGCAGTTTGTGGGTCGCCCTCTTCACATTTTATATCTCCTTCGTCAAAAATGGTGCTGCCATCAGCATTAAAAAAAATAAAGTCGTCTTTAGCACATTCATCCAAAAAGAAAAACAAATCTGTAACAATAATTCCGTTGGCAGTAAATCCCGGGTCGATAGTCCAGGTCGTCATAAAAAAGTTTTTGCCGGTTAATAATTCTGTATTTGTTTTTGGTGTATCATCATCTTTTTTGCACGAAACAGAGGTGGCAACCACCAACAATGCAAATAAAACAATGAGTGAGGTGAGGTTAATTTTTTTTATCATCAGTTATTCCGGTTAATTCAAGTAATAAATATACACAAACCTATTTGATTTTTACGAGTTACAAAAGTATTTATTTATTTTGATTTTGTACAAGCCCTAAACAATAATCCTAACCTGAATTAGAAAGCATATAGCAAAATAAAAAAACATCATGGAAACTAATTTCTTTTCAAACCATAAGAATAGTTTTTATAATTTTGGTTTTTTTTTGTAACCTCCAAAAAAGAGGGTGCACCTAATTATTTATTCATCACGCGAAATGTAATATCCATTTTGCGATTTAATTTTACATAGTAAAAAGTAGTATGTACGATACCAATTAATATCTCAAATCATTAAAATCATTAAAAAATTAATCTTAAACAACAATGAAAAAAACAACCAAAACAGTACTTTTTGCAACTATCCTTGCATTCGTTTATTTTTACTCTGTTGATGTAAGGGCTCAGTCTAAAGCACGGGTAGAAAATGTTGACTTTTTCCTCGAAGGCGAAAACCTCATTATTACCTACGATATTGTGAAAGCAAAATCCGAAGAAACTTTTGATGTTAGTGTGGATATTTCAACAGATAAAGGAACCACATTAAAAGCATATACCATTACTGGAGATGTTGGAGCCGGAGTTAATGGTGGTAATTTAAAAAGGATTAGCTGGGATATGAAATCTGATAACATTTACATTGATGATGAGATTTTTGTAGAGGTGTTTGCTGAGCCAATTTATCAGGAGATAGCAAAAAAAACATCGGGTGAAGTAAGCGTTGGTGGTGCTATGTTGAGGTCGCTGGTTTTTCCGGGTTGGGGAAACAGATACGCCAAAGGTGGTGGTGCTTACTGGCTTATTGGCATTGCAGCTTATGGTGCTGCGGGCTCTGCTGTTTATTTTAACTACGAAGCCAACAATAGATATGAGGATTATAAAAACTCGACAGACCTGGACCAGACAGAGCGCGACAAGTTATATCAGGATGCTAACGATTATTATGATATGCGAAATAGTCTAATGATTGCTGCCGGAGCAATTTGGGTTGCAGATATAATTTGGGCAGGAATGCAGGCTCGAAACATGAACAAAAGAGCAAGGCAATCCAATGTTTCGGTAGGTTATTATTACGACCCCGTTGCTCGTACACCTATGTTTTCGGTATCATTAAATCTTAAATAATTACATCTCACATAATATTCCAAAAAATGAAAAGCAAATTACTTATACTTCTTCTCAGCATGGTAGTTGCATTGCCAGGTTATGCTCAGGTTAGCTCAGGAAAAAGCCAGTCAAAAAAAATATCTTTCAAACGCGAACAAACCGGTAATATTCATGCACTACCCGACCTTATTATTAAGGAAGAAAAGTTTGTAGATGAAAATAAAAACAAGATCATCAATGCCAACGAAAGCTGCAATATTTCTTTCATAGTAGAGAATATAGGCAAAGGTGTTGCACAAAATGTAAAGGTAAGAGCCACGCTCAAGTCTAACGAAAATCCCGGTGTGGTATTCGATGAAATTATTGAATTGGGCGATATGCCCGGAGAAACCGAAAACGAAGTTTTAGTCCCGATCCAGGGAAAAATTATTAGCAATGACGGATATATCGAGTTTATAATCGAAGTGCTGGAGGCTCGTGGGTTTGATGCTTTTCCACTGGAGTTTAAAATTGAAACCCGCAAGTTTTCGGAACCCATGATTGTGGTTGCTGATGCTGTTTTTAGTACGGAAGATGGCGGTACTATAAAACTCAACTATCCGATAAACCTAAAAATTCTTGTACAAAATGTTGGAGCCGGTGATGCAAGTGATGTTAGGGTGAAGTTTGAATTGCCAGGTGCAGACTGCATTTTTCTGGGCGATCTCGACATGTTCGATTTTGATTATCTGTATAGTGGCGAAACCAAAGAGCTGGATTTTCTTTTTACGGCCACAAGGCGATTTACTGATTCTGAAATCCCTGTAATGGTTGAGATTTCCGAATCTTTTAATAAATATGCCAAAGATACTTTGCTCAATGTTGGGCTCGAAGAAAGTCTTATTGCAAAAAACCAGGTTGTAATTACCGGAAGCACCAGCGATTTTTCTAATATAGAAATGGCCTCGTTAACCTCTGATGTCGATAAAAATATTCCGGTTGTGTTTACCTCCAAACCATTCCGGTATGCTTTAATTATTGGCAACGAAGATTATTCGCGCTACCAAAGGGGGCTGAATACAGAATCGGATGTAGAGTATGCCCGCAACGATGCATCAGTGTTTAAAGAGTATGCTATGAAAATGATGGGTTTAGAAGAAAAAAACCTCTTTTATTTAACTGATGCTACTGCCGGAGAGATGGAGCAAAAGATCGACCTTATCTCAAAACTGGCAACCAAAACAGGTGGCGAGGCTGAAATTATTTTCTTCTACGCCGGCCATGGCCTTCCCGATGAAGTATCGAAAGAACCTTTTATTATACCCGTTGATGTTTCGGGCACAAATTTAAACTCGGCTATTAAGTTGGCCGATATTTACAAGAAATTTAGTGAAACCGGAGCTCAACGAGTTACTGTTTTTCTGGATGCCTGCTTTAGTGGAGGGGGTCGCGATGCCGGACTTCTAACTGTTCGGGGTGTAAAGGTGAAACCAAAAAATGAAATGATTTCCGGAAATATGGTTGTTTTCTCGGCAAGTAGCGGCGAGCAATCGTCGCTGCCATACAAGGATGAACAGCATGGTATGTTTACTTATTTTTTACTCAAAAAATTACAGGAAACCAAAGGAAATGTTTCTTATGGCGATATTGCTATTTCAGTAAAAGACAAAGTATCTATCGAATCGTTGCGCATCAATAATAAGGAACAGGACCCCTCGGTTCAGGTTAGCATTAATGTAGCTGATACCTGGGAAGATTGGAAACTCAACTAATAAAAAACATGATGAAAAAGTATATTATTCTTATTGGCATATTAGTTATCCTTTGTAACTTTTTAACAAATGCACAAAAGAAAAAAACTGTAATAGCGAGAGGATCAGCAATATCTCACGACTTAACCCCGGAGCAAACCAAGGCCAAAGCTATCGAAGATGCCAAGCGAAATGCACTAAACAAAGCCGGTGTTTCAGAAACAGTTTCTTTTACCGATTTTTCGTATAAGTTTGATGATAATGAAAAATTTAGCGAGATTTTCCAGGCAATTTCATCCATCGAAACAGGAGGCGAAATTGTGGTTGACGAAATAATTAGTGAACAAAAATCATTTAACGAGTTTGATAATATGGTTGTTGATGTGGAGATTAAAGCAACCGTTTACCGTCACAAGAAGAGAGCCGATCCGGCATTTTTATTTACCGTTTCAGATATTGATGAGGTTTATAATCATGAAGATTTACTTCAATTCAAAATTACAACCACAAAGGATTCATACCTTAAAATTTTTAACATTACCGAAGAGGAAACCACATTATTGTACCCTTACAAAGACCCGGATAACCCACAATACAACGACGATATTAACAGGCTTTTCAAGGCAAACGAAACCACTCAACTTCCTGTTCATCCTGCCTACAGCGAGGGGTATTTCCTGGAAGTTGAAACACCCGGAAAAAGCAGAGAGTTTACTATTTTGATGTTTGTTTTAACCAAACAGAATATTCCTTTTATCGAAAAACCATCTTTCGGCAATGTAATGAAATGGATTTACTCCATTCCACCTGATGAGCGGGTAACAGGCCAGGAAGGATTTGTGATCAAGAAGGGGGAGTGATGTTTTATTAATGCCAAAAGTCCGCAAACATTTTATTGGATCGGATTGATTAATCATAAAAATCATATCGCCAAAGGAGCTCCCGGATATAAATTATTATTGTTGTTGGGATTGATTATCGTGTTATTTTATTTCTCTCTCCCTGATCAACTTTTCAACGACCCTGCAAGTACAGTGGTTTTCGATCGCAATGGCAAATTACTTGGAGCCCGTATTGCCGATGACGGGCAATGGCGGTTTCCGATGTCAGATTCTCTTCCCCACAAATTTGAAATTTGTATCATTTCTTTCGAAGACCGGTATTTTTATAATCATCCTGGTGTAAATCCTATTTCGCTTTTCAGGGCATTAAAACAAAATATCAAAGCCGGAAAAATTGTAAGTGGCGGATCAACTATCTCCATGCAAACGGTTCGTTTATCGCGCAAAGGAAAGCCACGAAGTGTTTTCCAAAAAACGGTGGAAATGTGGTTAGCCCTACGGCTTGAAGTTTCATTATCGAAAAATGATATTCTAAAATTGTATGCCTCACATGCCCCATTTGGTGGAAATGTAGTAGGATTGGATGCCGCTGCATGGAGGTATTTTGGGCGTAGTGCTCAAAACTTAAGCTGGGCCGAATCTGCTGTATTAGCAGTACTTCCAAATGCGCCGGCCTTAATTCATCCGGGAAGAAACAGAGAAGCACTATTAAAAAAAAGAAACGTATTGCTCGATTATTTATATCATTCCGGCAAAATAGATTCGCTTACATGTGAATTGTCAAAAAAAGAATCTCTTCCGCAAAAACCATCGCCTCTCCCCGAAAAAGCGTTTCATCTCGTTTCGCGCCTCAATCAGGAGCAACATGGCTGTATATCCAAAACAACTATTGATGAGACTTTGCAAAACAGATGTACAGAAATTATGGGCAGGCACAATGAAGCTTTAACCGGTAATGGTGTGTACAATGGGGCAGTTTTGGTGATGAGTACAAAAACCGGGGAAGTACACGCTTACGTAGGAAATTCAGGTAACATAGAAAATAGTTTGCATGGTAGTCAGGTCGATATAATTCCGTGTTCCCGAAGCAGTGGGAGTATATTAAAACCATTGCTTTTTGCTGCCATGCTCGATGAGGGAGAGCTACTGCCCGGAACACTTGTGGCTGATATTCCCACCACTATTAGTAACTATTCTCCAAATAATTTTAATGTAACCTACGATGGTGCTGTTCCGGCTAACGAAGCGTTGGTGCGATCGCTGAATATTCCGGCCGTAAGATTGCTTAGCAAATTTGGCCAGGAGCGGTTTTATTATAAACTAAAGGATGCCGGGTTTTCAACATTAACCTTTGATGCCGCACATTATGGTTTATCGCTCATTCTGGGCGGTGCTGAGGTATCACTTTGGGATGTATGTAAAGTGTATCGCAGAATGGCAAATGCCATGCTTTGTTATCCTTATCCCGAATATGATACCCGTATCGGACAATTTTATGAACCAACTATTATAAAATCGGAGAAAAAGCAAAGCAATCCCAAGGATATTGTTTTTGGATCAGGTGCTATTTTTTCCACATTCGAAGCTATGAAAGAAGTTCGCAGACCCGATGCCGAAAGTGGATGGGAGTCATTTTTATCATCTTATCCAATAGCCTGGAAAACAGGCACCAGCTATGGTTTTCGGGATGCATGGGCCATTGGGGTTACACCGGAATTTACTGTTGGAATTTGGGTAGGTAATGCTGATGGAGAGGGTCGTCCGGGTTTAACAGGCTTAAGTGCGGCAGCTCCTGTTATGTTTGAAGTTTTTGATATATTGCCTTCATCAGGCTGGTTTGAACCACCCTGGGATGAGATGGTGAAGATACCTGTGTGTACTAAAAGTGGGATGCGTCCTTCAGAAAATTGTAAAGAAACTGACAGTGTTTGGATTCCCCGCTCAGGGTTGAAAACAAGATGCTGTCCATATCATAAACTCATCCATTTGGATGAAACTGAAAAATTCAGGGTTCATGCCGATTGTTATACACAAAGTATGATTAAACAAAAATCATGGTTTGTGCTACCACCGGCAATGGCATGGTATTATCGATCGAAAGACCCATTTTACCGAAGCTTACCGGCCTTGCTACCCGGATGCAACATGGCTGACGAAAACCCCATGCAACTCATTTGGCCCAACCAAACTTCAAAAATTTATATCCCCAGGGAGATGGACGGTAAGATGGGAGCAGTGGTTTTTCAGGCCGCACATCAAAACCCTGCTGTAACCATTTATTGGTATGTTGATAATGAATTTGTAGGTGAAACAAAATATCGGCATAAGCTAAGCCTACAACCGGATGAAGGAAAACACCGGCTGGTATTGGTTGATGAGGAAGGGAATTATGTGTCCATAACAGTTGAAATTGTTGGAAAAGGGGAGTGCTGAGAGTTCTAAATGGTTTATCTACGGGAATTTAGTCATAATAAAAACCACTCTTTTCATTAGCTTTTCACAGCAAATTTTTTACCTTTGCGCAAATTTTTCAAAACCGACTTAAATGGTTCTAAATCAGGATAAATTCACAGGTGAAGGATTAACCTACGATGATGTATTGCTTTTGCCGAATTATAGCGAAGTCCTTCCTCATGAAGTGGACATTTCTACTAATTTTTCTTCAGGGATCACCATGAATATTCCGATTGTATCTGCTGCCATGGACACGGTTACAGAGCATAAATTAGCAATTTCGATTGCCCAGGATGGGGGTATCGGTGTTTTGCATAAAAACATGAGCATAGATAAGCAGTCTAATGAAGTGCGAAGAGTAAAGCGTGCTGAAAATGGAATGATACTGGAACCTGTAACGCTAAATAGAACAGCCAAGGTAGCCGATGCATTGGCTATGATGAAAGAGTATAGCATTGGAGGTATTCCGGTGGTTACCGAAAATAATAAGCTGGTAGGAATTGTTACCAATCGTGATTTGCGTTTTGAGCGAAAACTCAACCGCCCTGTGGATGAAGTGATGACCAAAAAAAAACTGATCACTACCACCGAGTTCACCGATTTTGAGCAAGCTGCCGATATTCTTCAGGAATATAAAATAGAGAAACTTCCTGTTGTTGATAAGGATTTTAGGCTGGTTGGGCTTATTACGTATAAAGATATTATCAAGATTAAAGCCCGTCCGAATGCCTGTAAAGATGAACGTGGTAGATTACGGGTAGCAGCGGCTGTTGGTGTGAGCGGAGACTTTATGGATCGTGTGGATGAACTGGTAAAAGTTCAGGTTGATGCAATTGTAATTGATACTGCTCATGGCCATTCAAAAGGAGTGATGGATACAGCCAGAGCCATTCGCAAAAAATATCCCGATTTGCAACTCGTTATTGGGAATATAGGTACTCCCCAAGCTGCTGTTGATTTGGTAAAGATTGGGATAAATGGCGTTAAGGTAGGTATTGGGCCGGGTTCTATTTGTACAACACGTATTATTGCAGGTATTGGTATCCCTCAGCTCAGTGCTGTTTACAATGTTGCAAAAGCCATCAAAGGTAGTGGCGTTCCGGTTATTGCCGATGGAGGTATTAGATATACAGGCGATATTGCCAAGGCAATTGCTGCGGGAGCTAATTCAATTATGGCCGGATCGCTGTTTGCAGGTGTGGATGAGTCGCCGGGAGATACCATTATTTTTGAAGGAAGAAAATATAAAACATACCGCGGAATGGGCTCTATCGAAGCTATGCAGCTTGGTTCTAAAGACCGCTACTTTCAGGATATGGAAGATGATATTAATAAACTGGTTCCCGAAGGGATAGTAGGCCGGGTTCCTTACAAAGGCACACTTTCAGAAGTTATTCATCAAATGGTGGGTGGGTTGCGTGCAGGAATGGGATACACCGGATCGAAAAATATTAAAGAGCTGCAAGACGCCAACTTTATTAAAGTAAGCCCCGCAGGCATTGCCGAAAGCCATCCACACGATATAACCATCACACGTGAAGCACCAAATTATAGTAAATTTTAACCTTTGAAATTTGTATTTCATAAAATATTTGAAGCCAATTATCGTAACTGATAACACTTTGTTAATTTGAAATAATCAGGCTCTTAAAAAGCCACTAACGCTAACATGTTAACGATGTTTGTTTCCCGCTTGCGGTTTCAATAGTAAATCATAAATCATAAATTGAATTAGTAACCTGATAAATATAAAAATAGAAATGACAACATTTACAACTTTTAAAATGCACCAACTGAACCCCATATTTGTTTTTGCATTAATTCTTACTTTTTTTTCGCTTAACCTTAATGCACAAAAAGCAAATAGTGAAGTGCTGTTGCAGGTTGGAGATGATGAAGTAACAACTTCAGAGTTTTTGGCGGTATATAAAAAAAACAATGTGGAGGGAGAGGTACTTGATAAAAAATCGATGGATGAATACCTGAAATTGTACATCAATTTTAAACTTAAAGTAAAAGAAGCAGAAACCCTCGGGCTTGATACAGTAAGATCGTTCATAAACGAACTAAAGGGCTATCGCGATCAGTTAGCAAAACCTTACTTTGTTGATGAAGAAGTAAACGCACAACTCCTTCAGGAGGCTTACAACAGAAAAAAGAAAGATTTAAGAGTAAGCCATATTTTGATACGCACTGATAAATTTGCCACACCAAAAGATACTTTAGAAGCGTATAATAAAATTTCGGAAATTAGAAAAAGAATTGTTGAAGGCGGCGAGAATTTTAATGCTGTGGCCGAAGAGGTATCCGAAGACCCTTCAGCCCGCGACATGGCTGCAAAAGGTTTTCAGCCTGCCAGAAAAGGAAACAAAGGCGACATTGGATATTTTACAGTTTTTGATATGGTTTTGCCCTTTGAAGATGCCTCCTATAGATTGAATAAAGGCGACATTTCAGATCCTGTAAGAACAGAGTTCGGATACCACCTTATTTATGTTCAAAGAGTTGAACCTGCTTTGGGTAAAGTACAAGTAGCGCATCTGTTTTTAAAAATGCCGGATAAGGCTGCCACTGAAGATTCTTTAAAAATAAAGACAAGAATCGATTCAATTTATACAGCTTTAAACAGCGATGCCAAATGGAGTGATTTGGTTCAAAAACTTTCTGATGATAAAAGTTCGGCCTCCAATGATGGAAAACTCCCATGGTTTGGTAGTAATAGAATGGTGCCTGTATTCATTGATGCCATCAGAACCATTGCTGACACAGGGCAAATGTCGGAACCAGTTCTTACATCTTATGGTTGGCATATTATCAAACTGGTCGATACCAAACCTATTGGATCATTCGAAGATGAAAAAGCCGATCTGAAACAAAGCCTTGCTAAAGATAAAAGATCAGATAAGAGCAAAGAATCGATTATCAGAAGAATTAAATCAGAAGAAAACTATAAACAAAACGACAAAGCCCTTGAAGCGTTTAATGCGATTATAGATTCATCGGTGTACAAAAGAAAATGGGAAGTTGGAATGGCCGAAGGAATGAATGACATATTATTTAGTATTGGTGATGAGGTATATACACAGCAGGATTTTGCCGAATATCTTTCAAAACATCAATCCATTAGTAATAAGGAAACTATAGCGTTTTTCATTAATAAATCCTTTGAGAAATTTGTGGATGAAAAGGTGATTGATTTTGAAGATGCACGGTTAGAAGAAAAGTATCCTGAGTTCCGTGCACTTGTGAAAGAATATCGCGATGGAATTTTGCTTTTCGAACTTACTGATCAAATGGTGTGGAGCAAGGCCATTAAAGATACTACCGGGCTAAGAAAATTCTATGAAAAAAACAAGAATAAATATAAGTGGGATAGTAGAATACAGGCTACACTCATCACATCCATGGTGAGCGAAGATGTTGAAAAAGCACATGGCCTTATAAATAATGGAATGAAACCAGAGAAAATTGCCGAAATTTTGGTTAATGATAAACCGCTGGATATTACAATTAAAGACAAGAAATTTGCTAAGGGCCAAAATGAGCTGGTGGATGAAGTGGATTGGAAGACCGGAATCTCACATATAGTATATGGTGAAGATGGAATTACAGGCTTTGTAATTATTAATGAGCTAATTGCCCCGGAGCCAAAATCATTATCTGAAGCCCGCGGACTTATCACTGCCGATTATCAGAATTATCTTGAAAAAGAATGGATAAAAGAATTAAAAGGAAAATATACGGTAAAGGTTAATGAAGACGTTTTAACCGGATTAAAATAGCCTTACTTTGATTTGAAAATAAATAACTTTTCATTTTTACTACTGGTACTCATTTTATTTGCTTGCAACAAAGCTACTTTCGATGATTCTGATCGGGTTCTTGCAAGGGTGTATGATGAGTACCTTTATTTTTCTGATGTTCGCAATCTTATTCTTCCCGGAACAAGCCCTTCCGATAGCCTGAGCATTACGCGGAATTATATAAATAAATGGGTGAAAAATCAGCTTTTATTGCAAAAGGCCGAAAAAAATCTTACAACTGATCAAAAGGATTTTTCGAGTCAATTAGAGGATTACAGGAATTCGCTGATTATTTACAAATACGAATCCGAACTTATTCGTCAAAATCGCGATACATTAATTAGTGAAGAAGAAATAGAGGATTATTACATCAGGAACAGAGAAAATTTTAAACTAAACGAAAATATTGTTCAAGTAGTTTATGTAAAAATAAAAGAGGGATCGCCAAAACTTAGTATGATCCAAAACCTGGTAAAATCAGATGAGGAGAAAGACAGAGATTCACTTGAGTATTATTGTCTTAGGTATGCTGATGATTATGGTTTAATCGACCGCGATTGGATTACATTCAGCGATTTACTGTTACGGGTTCCTATAACTGTTACTAATCCTGAATCGTTTCTTTTAAATAACACTTTTGGGAAATACCATAAAAAACCACACTGGTATTATTATAATATTTTGAATTATGGTCTGCGCGACAGTATATCACCCTTATCGCTTGAAGAAGAGAATATCATATCCATCATTTTAAACAAGCGAAAGAAACTTCTGATAAAGAAAATGCAGAATGAAATATACGAACAAGCCATGCAAGAAAACAATTTCGAATTTTTTTGATAAGAGATAAACCGGATGAAACATTTAATTTATATAAATATACTCCTGCTGGTTTTAACATGCCAGACTTCTGTGGTTGCACAGGAAGAGTTAAGTGCAAACATTATCGATGAGGTAGTGGCTGTTGTAGGGAAGAACTACATTTTACTTTCTGATATCGAAAACCAATATTTGCAGATGAAAATGCAAGGAGGGGTTCAAGGGTCTGAATCGGTTGCTAAATGTCAGTTGCTCGAAAACCTGTTGTTCGAAAAACTACTTCTGCACCAGGCCGAACTCGATAGTGTTGAAATAACACCCGAACAGGTAAATTCTGAACTCGACCGCAGAATGCGTTATTTTATTCAACAGTTTGGCTCGCAGGAAAAACTGGAGAAATATTATGACAAAACCATTATAGAATTTAAAAATGAACTTAGCGATGTGATTGGCGATCAACTTCTTGT
Organism: Bacteroidales bacterium; assembly: GCA_029939965.1. GTDB lineage: Bacteria > Bacteroidota > Bacteroidia > Bacteroidales > 4484-276 > SABY01. The sequence goes on from JAOZRY010000014.1 coordinate 15,872, forward strand.
AAACAGGGTTCAGGAAAACATTACCATGAACACACAAGTTACACCCTCTGAGGTAAAAAGGTTTTTCAAAAGCATACCTAAAGATAGTATTCCATTAGTTAGTTCCATAGTAGAAGTATCGCAGATTGTAAAAAAACCACCGATTAGTTTCAACGAAAAATTTGAAGTAAAAGAGCGTTTAAATAAACTCAGAGACCGTACTTTAAACGGTGAGAGTTTTGAAGCATTGGCCAGGCTTTATTCCGAAGATCCGGGTTCGGCAAAGCAAGGTGGAGATATTGGCCTGCACGGCAGGGGTGAGCTATACCCGGAATTTGAAGCCGTTTCTTTTAAATTGAATCCCGGCGAAATATCCGAAATTGTGGAAACGGAGGCCGGTTTTCATATCATTCAGGGCATCGAAAAACGTGGTGAATTTTCAAGAGTACGTCATATTTTAATCCGCCCCAAAGTTTCTCCTGTCGAACTGGCCGAATCGCGCATTTTTCTCGATAGTATTGCAAAGCAAATACGAAACGATTCGCTGACTTTTGAAGATGCTGTAAAGAAATTCTCGACCGATCCATCCAAAAATAATGGTGGTTTGCTCATAAACCCGATGACCGGAAGTGCACAATGGCCTGTTGACCAGCTCGATCCAAAAGTTTTCTTTGTTATCGATAAAATGAATGTGGACGATATATCTACGCCGGTGCTTATGAAAGATGAAAAAGGAGAGGAATCCTACAGATTGTTGTACCTCAAAAAGCGAACTCAACCCCACCGGGCAAACCTCGATGATGATTATAGTCAAATCCAGGACTGGGCATTGCAACAAAAGAAACAGGAAACAATTTTTAACTGGATTAGTAAAAATGCTAACAAAACATACATTAAAATAGACGAGAAATACCAGGACTGCAATTATGAACAAAACTGGTTCTAAGTAATTTTTCGTTCAAGTGATTTCAAGAAAAAACTAAAAATTTAAATACACAAATTATGAAACAATATAAAACTGATGTTGAAGCCATTGATGCTTTTGGTGAAAAGGTAAAAATTCTTCAAAAAGAAATTGCCAAAGTTATTGTAGGGCAGGATGAAGTGGTTAAAAATGTGATTATTTCCATATTTTCAAAAGGACATGTTCTCTTGATTGGTGTTCCCGGTTTGGCAAAAACGCTGTTGGTAAATACCATTTCAAAAGTTCTTGGATTAAAATACAGCCGCATTCAGTTTACCCCCGACCTTATGCCATCCGACATTATTGGTACCGAAATTTTGGATCAAACCCGAAACTTCAAATTTAACAAAGGGCCGGTTTTTGCAAACATTATTCTGGCAGATGAAATAAACAGAACGCCACCCAAAACCCAATCGGCATTGTTGGAAGCTATGCAGGAGAAATCAATTACTGTAGCTGGAAAAGCCTATCATCTGGACGAACCATTTTTTGTGCTTGCCACTCAAAACCCCATCGAACAGGAAGGTACATATCCTTTGCCCGAAGCCCAGCTCGATCGATTTATGTTTAATATCTGGCTCGATTACCCATCGTTTGAAGAGGAAATAAATGTAGTAAAAACTACCACAACCACTTATGAGGCAACCCCCGAAATAATGCTCAGTTCGGATGAAATACTCTATTTCCAAAATTTGATAAAAAAAATACCGGTTCCTGATAACGTTTACGAGTATGCTGTAAAACTGGCTACAAAAACACGCGCAAATCGTAAAGATTCGCACCCGTGGGA
>JAOZRY010000310.1 GCA_029939965.1 Bacteroidales bacterium
AGAAGATGGAACTGTTGACTATGTAACCGGTGCCAATATTGGCGGTTTTGTAAAAGTTGCTGATGCAATACTTGCACAAGGATTAGTATAGAGCATTGGTAAATTATAAAATTGAAAATATCAAATAATTGAATTTTCGAGAAGTCCATATAGAGCCATCCCAATTTGGGGTGGCTTTTTTTTATGCCAATAATTTTTGTGGGTTGGAGTGTTCTTTTGGAATGTAATGACCGAAATTATCTTACACCTTTCTTATAACCACTCTTAGCAATTTCCCTACCCATTTAAAGAGAAACAGCTTTATATATTTTCTTGTAAAAAAACCAACTATGGTAATACCTGAAATAATAATAAGGTTTTCGAGCCAGCCTTGTGGGTTGAGAGCAAAAGTGAGGATGGTAATAAAAAATGCGACTGCCAAACTAATATGATTAGATAGAATATCGACAGTACGCAAGTCACTTTCGATTTTTTGGAGGTGCGATTGTTTAACCTCATTCGGTATATCAAAAGGTTTTCCCGATTCGTCTTCCAAAAGCCAACACAGCATGTCCCCATCCAGATATAGCGTAGTTACCAGTTTTTCCTTTCCTTTGGTTTCGGGTGTAACCCACCTTACCACGCCTTTGGTTATAAGCTGTTTCAAAAATGGGAAATAGTTAAAGTTTAATATTTTATGTGATGATATCACTTACAATACTTTTAACAATGTTTACCAGGCTTTGCCAGTATTTTACCGATAGGTTGGTGTGCCTGTCGTGCAAATCCAAAACTACTGTTTTTGGCTTGTTGGCAAAATTTTCCTCGATTCTTGTTACCACATCACCATCAATCCCAAAGCGGGTTTGCATCACAATCCTTTCAGTTCCCAAATCATACAATCGTTTAATCATCACACGGTCGCGCGAGTTCATCTTAAGTTTGAAGTTTTCGAAGCTTGTTAGGTTAATAGTATAAACAGTGTCTTCCGGTTTCAGATTATTGCGTTTCAAAAACCCGATTTGTTTTTGTCTTGAGCGCAAATAATTGCAAAACGACTTCATCCTGAGAAAAAGAATATAATCCACTTCATCCAATCTTATTTGGTTCTGATCCATGAATTTATTCAACAAATCCAGATTATCATACAGATCAGCATACGAATGAATTTTATCCTCATCAATGTTTTTATCCAATTCATTCCGCTTTATGATAACCTTAAGCTTCTCTTTGTAATTGGAGAGCAACACATACAGCACTTCTTCAATCTCTTCAGGTTGTGGTGCCGAAGTCATCCCCTTTTTAATAATAGTGTTGATTTCGAGATGTGTGAGGTCATCCAAAAGTTTGCTGATAACAAATTTGTTTTGTGTATTCATTACCACTAACTATTTATACATATCCTTTAATGCGTTCACAATGGTTCCTAATGCCAGGATATTTCCTTCGATAATTTCGTGCCCCTTAGCTTCTCGTGATTGGTGAAACTGTACTAACTCTGGGTATTTCTGGTAAAACTTCTCTGTGATTTGAGTAGTGATATCACCATCAATTAAATCGATTTTGCTAATTATCCCTTCAATTTCCTGCCCGGGGGTGAAGTCGATTTGTTTGGTGTCATCGATTTCAAGTTTACCCATAACGGTTTGAATTTTTAATTGGGTAATGTCCTGTATTCCGTTTTCAATTTTCTGAAGAATTTCGTCTATTTTGCTCATAATTGATAATTGTGTAGTTAATAATTAATTTGATTATATAATTTTAATTTCCTGATATGATATTGAGATATTTTTGTATATTTTAATGATATTCACCAATAGCAATGGCCATGAAATAATGTTGATCATTCCTATGATTAGCTTGAGTACACCGGTTACAATTGCAAGAGTGAACTTCATTGATTTAATATTATAACCTATTAAATGGAGGTGTGTTTCGAGTACATCGCCGATTTGGTTTGAGGTGATGGAAACAGAATCCCCATCTATACTAAATTTCGAAGCTATCATTTGTCCGTTAATACTACTCTCGATAAACTTTTGTCCAAACAAAAATTTAAACCCATCAACAAAGGCCTTAATTCCCGATCTAAGGTTTTCGAAATAGTTTCTGAATAATTTTTTCAGAAATCCCCAGGCTTTGCTTGCCTGCGTTTTTATCCACGAAAATATTTTACGGGCAAACCGAAAGGCTTTTTTTAGCAATTGTTTCGTTCCAAAATAAATCCGTTGTAAAAAACCTTTTCGCTGCTGAGGTTTTTTGTTGGCATCGTTATAAATGTCTGATTTTAATTTTTCCAGATTTATGGTAAACTCGTCTTGTTCTTCTTCTCCGGCATTTTCCAGTTCATTACTAATGTCGATCAGAATTTGATCTTCCCCTGAAACAATTTCTGGTACTCCGTCCTCAATCATGTATTCTTGCAGAAAAAACAGACTATTGAATACAAAATAACCATTGTGAACATAAGTAATAGCCCGATGAGTTTTGATGTTTCTGTTATCAGAACTGTTGTAAAAGCCGATTGTATCCAACATGCTTTTTACAGTTACTTCACCCATATTGCTATCGAGCAACCCATTGTAAAATCCTTCCTGCCACTGATGTACCTGTATCAACCTCATGATAAAACGTTTGAAAGGATTTATAGCTTCTTTATTCAAAAAGCTAAAATCAACTTTATCAGGATTACTTTTTAATATTTGTTTTGCAATATATCTGAAGAAATCAGTTCGTTCGCCAAAATCTTCGAGTAGCTGCCTTTGAAATGCCCCACGGCGGTCAAGTTTTTTCTTTGTTTCGTTAGTAACTTTTGGTGATCTGAAAATCAATATAAATTTTTCTGCCGGGTGAATATCGAGAAGGTGTTTGGTGAGGCTTTCAACATCGGCCAGATAATTAAACGCATCAAGTGTATTACATTTTGCATATAAACCTATCTCATTTAGTTTATGTGTAGTGAGTGCCGAAAAAGGTATTTCAACTTGCATTGGCCATAAACCAAACAAATCGAGCCGGTAGTGTATGATGCGGGTAATAAGATTTAGTTCTCCAATATTAGGTAATTTACTAATTGTGATTCCCTCATCGATATCTGTAAAACGTCTCAGAAAAAACACCAGCATATTTTCTTCTCCGGTTAATGTTAATCGATGAATGTATTCATCATCAAATATTTTGCTTTGCGAAAGCTCAAGCATAAACTGTGCTTTAGCCCTGATGTAATCCATATCCCAAAGGGCATTAACCTTACGCAAATTAATATACCCCAACTCCATCAGGTGCTGGGCGATCTCATTATGATGAGCCGGAAGGTTTTCGAGCTCATGTTCGAGTCGAGAGAAAATATATGCCGCAGTTCCGGTCATTAGATTTTTACGAGGTCTTTAACCATATTAATAATTGCCTGCCTCGATTCTTTAGACGATTCGATCATCTCTTTGTGCAATTTCAGGAGTTCGTTGTCGTCCTGCGAAAGGTCACTTTTTACGAAAGTGGTTACATCCGAGTCGATTTTTACATTGGTGTATGCAACAAGATTCAAATCTGTAGAATTTTTTAGGGTCATTTGTTTCAATACATTGTTGATCCTAACTTTATTTACATCGTTGTTTACTACCTGATTGGTTTTGTAGGTGAAATCGCCGGTAAATGTTGCCACCTCCAAAGAAGCTGCATCAGCAATTACTTCGCCAATATTTGAAAGTAGTTTTTGGAAGCCTGTTTTGAGTTTCTGTTGTCCGATTTTATTGTTTTCGTCTGCCATAATTAATTGGGTTTAGATATTAAAGTAAAAGGTATTAACGTTGAAAGATATTTTCTATCATAGCCATGGTGTCTTTATCATATTTTCCATTGGTATTTTTGCCTTCATCTTTCTGCAAAATTTTAAGTTGCGTTTCGGTGCGCTTGCCAAAAGCACCATCTACAGCACCACAATTGTATCCCAAATCGATGAGTAATTTCTGAAGTTTTTTTACCTCATCACCTCTGCTGCCAACTTTAAGTGGTGGATTTCCTGATGGTATCTCCACATTTCCTTCGTTGCTGAGTTTTCTAAAACCAAGTACTTTGCCTGCATCATGACCTTGTATGGAGACACTGTTTTTTTGGTTGCCACCCAGAGTGTAAACCAGTTTAAGGTCTTTCGAAAATCCAACAAATACACCCACATGTCCTTTCCATGAACGTGGGTTCTCGCGCCAAAAAATAACAATATCGCCTGGCGTCGGATTATTTACCGGAAGCCCAACCGTGAGCCAACTGCGGGCATTGGCTTTGTGGGTGCGCTGCAAGCCTGCCTTCATACAACACCAATTTATAAAAATGCTGCACCAGGGTGTTTCATCATCAGTTATATTTAGAAATCCTGATTCCTGCGCGTAATCAACAATACGGGCTGTATCTTTATCTCCTTTAATTTCTTTTACGCCAATTTCGGCAACGGCAATTTGAAATAAATCTTTCATATTGTAAAGTTTTATGTGATATAAAAATTTATCTCAGCCAGGGGTAATTAAAATATTTTAGGCATTCAGCTAAGATTTGATAAAATTAAGTGAATTTTTTTACATGTACGCGGAATCAAAAGTTAAAAGATTGTTTTTTGAATGGAATAAAACTAACAGGATTGTTACACTACCAATTCATCAGCTTCATTTTTTACTACAATCTACACCATTCTTAATTGTACTGTTGATGGGTAAATAATACTCTGTGGTTCAAATGAGATTGTCTATCAATATAATTAAGGGCACGCTCATATTGGTTGCCAAACACGTTAAAAAACGAAAGATACTTTGCTGTTTTCGTATATTAGCCTCCTGGATATGCGCATAGCCGACAGGCTATGAAAATAATGCCTTGGAAATTCATAGAATAGTTTCAGAACTCAGTACATTTGCTGATATTGACAAAAGA
>JAOZRY010001011.1 GCA_029939965.1 Bacteroidales bacterium
TTTAATATAATTGTCCCGGCATAAGAGGTTTGGGCAAAACATAAACTACTTTTTACGAATAATGAAAGATGTAGAAAATTTATCCAAATAACGAATAATCAAATACTAATTAACAAACACTTACCGATTATACCTGTAAAACGCATGACAAGCACCCTCGCTCGAAACCATGCAGGCTCCAACAGGGTCTTGGGGCGAACATGCCGTTCCAAAAAGTTTACAATCTTTTGGCGATTTTAACCCTTTAAGGATTTCACCACAGATGCATCCTTTTGGTTCGATGGTTTTTTCGATTTCAACAGGCAGCATTTTCTCCGCATCAAAGGCACTGTATTTTTCTTTTAAATAGAGCCCGCTATCTTTTAAAATGCCAAGTCCCCGCCACCAGTCATCGCGCAGTTCAAAAACCTCATTCACTATTGCCCGGGCTTTAGGATTCCCTTCGGGTTTTACTACACGTCGGTATGCTATTTCTACTTTTTGATTGTTATTCTCAATCTGTTTTACGAGCAAGTAAATCGATTGAAGCAGATCAACTGGTTCAAATCCCGAAATAACCACCCCAAGTTTATATTTTTCTGCAATAGAACTATACATCTCACTGCCTGTAATTGTACTCACATGACCGGGGCCAATATACCCATCTATTTTTACACCTTCGTCGATCAACGCTGCCATGGCTGGGGGCATAATTTTATGAGAACTCAGAAAAAAGAAATTCTTTAGGTTATCCTCATAAGCTATATTTATTCCAACTGCGCTTCCTGGAGTTGTGGTTTCAAATCCAATTCCCAAAAAAACTATCTTTTTATCAGGGTTTTGTCTGGCAATATTTAGTGCATCTAAAATTGAATACACAATACGCACATCGGCACCACCTGCTTTTTCTCCATCGAGCGATGATGTGGAACCGGGAACACGTATCAAATCTCCAAACGTAGTTATAATCACATCCGGCCGCCTGGATAGTGCCACAGCATGGTCGATAAACCTACGGCTCGAAACGCAAACCGGACAGCCTGGTCCGGACAGTAATTTTATTGTTTTGGGCAAAAGATACGGAATCCCAAATTTCTGGATGGCCATGGTATGTCCACCACAAACCTCCATCAGGTTTACTTGTTTTGTCGAAATCTGCTTTATCTTTTCCGTTATTTCAAAAACGCTTTCTTTATTACGGTATTCATCTATATATTTCATCTGAAGTACTAAATGTTTTTAATTGTGGTCATAAGAAAATGATTCAATGATTCTCTCCTTATCGCATTGTCTCCTTGTTGCATTTCATCATTATAATCAAACTTAAGAATCATAGTTTATCACTAAAATGGTAGTAAAATCGTTTTTTCTTAAAAGCAGAAACATGATT
>JAOZRY010001012.1 GCA_029939965.1 Bacteroidales bacterium
TGGTGCAAATGGTAAATGATACAATTAATTTTGAAACTCAAATTTCGATTGTTGGCCCAAGCATGGGTGGCTTGGTTACAAGGTATGCGCTTACACATCTGGAAAACACTAACATAGATCATAACAGTAATTTATGGATATCGTTTGATGTACCACACCAGGGAGCAAATATTCCTTTGGGGTTGCAATATGGTGTGTTATTCTTTAAGGATCTGGATGCAAATGTTCAATTGATGCTTGATGCTTTAAACGAACCGGCAATGAAACAAATGCTGGTTTATTATTATACTGATCCTCCCACATCTCCAGCAAGCCATAATGCGTTTTTTGATGTTTTTCAAAATGAACTTTCAACAATGGGCAATTATCCCGAAAATCTTCGGAAAATTGCCATTAGCAATGGCCGGGGCGATGCAATAGGTCAGCCATATAATGCCGGCGATCAGGCTATCGAATTTGAGTATTCTTCATTTTTAGTGGATATAACCAGTAATGTCTGGACCGTGAAAAACAATGCTTCAGGTCAGATTTTTGAAGGGCTTATTGATAATCTTTTTGGTGGCTCTGATGAACTTAACGTAAATGTTTTTTCGCCAAAGCCTTACGACAATGCACCGGGAGGAATGCAATACACTTTTGAATATCTTGGTGAAATTGAACTGCCATTTGGCGAAATAAATGTGCTACAAAATAATCATGCCTACATTCCTACAATAAGCGGATTGGATATTAACGATCAAGACCTTTTTTACAATTTATCAACAAATCCAAATATTATGGAACTTACACCTTTCGATAGTATTTACTGGTCGCCCGAAAACTACGATCATTCATATATTTCGCCCGAAACCGCTCAATTGATAATTAATGAAATATTAACTTCACAACTCAAAACCCACGAAATATTGCTGGTTTCCGGTTGGAACGATTTGTCGTCATACATCGATCCAACCGATAAAAACATTCAGAGCATTGCAAATCAACTCGGGGATAACCTTATTATTATGCAATATTTTGATGAAGTGTTTTGGCCGGCCGGAGGTATAAACTCTTTAAATGAATGGAACTACAAAAAAGGATATCAGGTAAAAGTAGATGGTAACAACAGCATTCATATTATTGGATCATCGCCCAATGATAAATCAATTGCCATAATTGAAGGCTGGAATCTAATTCCGGTTTTGTGTAAAGATTGTAATTCGATAATAGAGATTCTTGGCGATGACATTAGCAAAGTAAAAATAATAAGGGAAGGCGTTGGTTTGGGTATTCTTTGGCCCGAAAAAGAAATAAACACATTGGAGAATTTTGTGCAGGGAAATTCATATTTCCTTCTTGCTAACGAATCATTTATTCTTACTTTTGAGT
>JAOZRY010000311.1 GCA_029939965.1 Bacteroidales bacterium
TTGTTCCTGCATGACGCTGCAAAACTACAAAATTAATTATGCGGTAGAGTGGAAGGATGGAAAAATGGAGGAATGGAGGAATGGAGGATTGGAGGATTGGAGTATTGGAGTAATGGAGGAATGGAGGAATGGAGCATTGGAGTGATGGAGCATTGGAGTGATGGAGTAAGGGAGGATTGGAGTGATGGAGGATTGGAGTGATGGAGTAATGGAGTATTGGAGTAATGGAGTGATGGAGTGATGGAGTATTGGAGGATTGGAGGATTGGAGGATTGGAGTGATGGAGGATTGGAGTGTTTCCTAATAGTTTATGAGTCCGGTATAAAAAGCTGTCAGACAGTTATTTTCTATATTGCACACAGAACCTAAAGTAATATATGTCTGACTTTTAATCTAAACTGTCTGACAGCTATTTACCCAGGAGGAATGGAGGATTGGAGGAATGGAGTGTTTTCCTAATAGATTATGAGTCTGGTATGAAAAGCTGTCAGACAGTTATTTTCTATATTGCACACAGAACCTAAAGTAATATATGCCTGACTTTTAATCTAAACTGTCTGACAGCTATTCACCCAAATATTTACTTTTTTTTAAACTCAATTATAAATGGTAAATCAAAATATTCGTTCCATTTTCTAAATTTAACATGATTGTCAATTTTAAAAACTCATCCCGAAAGCTTTCGGGATGAGTTTAGGTATTGTAGTTAAGGTGATTACAGAATGTTCTCAACAACCCCGTACGTACGGGATTGAGCTATCTGGTATTGATTTGGTTTGAAAAGTTGTTCTATTAGTAGCGAAACCTCCCGCATGGGCGGGACAGGCTGTACAGGGTTGAAGACAAAGTGTTCCTAAGCGATCAATTTAGTGGATGAGGGACATATTGAAGAAGTGGGACGAAAAAGCCAAAACCAGATTTAACACCCCACCCGGAGGGTTTAACCATCAATAACCTCCAATAAAATTGGAGGTATGGTGAATCAAGACAAAACCCCAACCCCGAAGCGGGTTGAATTTGATCATAAAACCCTATCAATGGGCCAGATCTTCTGCAAGTTGCCTGATGTCCAATCCACCAAAATTCCCTGAACTCATCATCAGCAGGGTTTTATTGCTGAAGCTGATATTGCGCAGGAATTTTTCGAGTCCTGATGCATCGGTAAATACTTTGAGCTTATCATTTTCAAAACCCTTTTTAACATCGTCAACGGTGATGGGCGGAAGTTTTTTAAGGGCAATGGCGTGCGGGGTAAAAAATACAACAGGGATATCAGCTTTGTCCATCGATCCCTTGTATTGATAAAGGAACTGCTTACTGAGGCTGCTATAGGTATGAAGTTCCATAACAGCAACAAGTTGCCGGTCTTCATATAATTCTTTTGCTGCATTTACGGTAGCTTTTAGCTTTGAAGGTGCGTGGGCAAAATCCTTAAAAACTGTTGTATTCTCAGTTTTTGCCAGCAATTCCAACCGGTTGGCAGCCCCTTTAAAATGGCGTATGGCATTATAAAAACCGGCATCCGATAATCCAAGTTCAAGGCACACTTTTCTGGCGCCATTCAAATTGGTCATGTTGTGGCGGCCAAAAACCTCAAGGGGGATGGGACTGTTTTTACTGCCATCCGAATGATTGTCTTTATCAGGATATAAATACGCTTTGCCATTTTTATAATCATAATCAGGAGTTCCGTATGGTTCAATATTTTTTGGCATATTTGGCCTACATTCCTCAACCAAAGCCGGAAGTTCATCATCACCTTTAAAATAGATGAGGCTTCCATCTTTTTCGATAGATAACATGAACTTTTTAAATTGATCCAGATAGCCACTATATTCAGGAAAAACGTTGATATGGTCCCAGGCAATACCGCTGATTAGGGCGATATGAGGTTTGTAGTGCAGGAATTTTGGCCTGGGGTCCAGTGCCGAAGTAAGGTATTCGTCCCCTTCGATAACAATTACGGGGGCATCCGACAACCTCACCATTATGTCGAACCCTTCAATTCTTGATCCCACCAGATAATCGAAATCCATGTTATGGTATTTCAGCACGTGCATGATCATGGAAGTAATAGTGGTCTTTCCATGGCTCCCGGCAACCACTGCCCGTTTTTTGTTTTTTGATTGCTCGTAAAGATATTCCGGGAAAGAGTAAATCTTCAATCCAAGTTCAACAGCCCGGTCAAGCTCGGGGTTGCCGTTTTTGGCGTGCATGCCCAGGATGATGGCATCCAGGTCATTGGTTATTTTTTCAGGGTGCCAGCCAAACTCTTTTGGCAACAGGCCATGTTTTTTTAGGTTGGATTTTGCAGGATCGAATATTTCATCATCCGAACCGGTAACCGTGTAACCTTTAAGTTTGAGGGCGATGGCAAGGTTGTGCATCACTGCGCCGCCAATTGCGATAAAATGGGTTTTCATTTTTGGGTTTTAATGTTTTGTTTTGAATGACTGAATTAATGTATGGCAGTAGTTAATTATGGATTTAATGTTCAACTATTACCCCAACAAAGTATAAGTCAAAACCTCCTTTTCCGCCATTTCTGTTAGATGAAAATATCATCATTGTTTCGGTTTGACTTACACCTTCTTCTATTAAAATTGGTCTGTATTCATCAAATTCACTATTAATATCAGGGCCAAAATTAATTGGTCCGCTCCAGCAATTATTTTCAAATTTACAGTAGTACAAATCAAATCCACCATATCCGCCCTGTCTGTTTGATGTAAAAATTAAGGTGCTGTTAAACACAAAAGGACATTTATCTTCAGCACTGCCCGAAATGATAGTGTCTTTATAAATAGTGTGAGAACTGGTGTCTGATAGTATTAATTCAAGATCATTCCCAGGATTGGGGATATTAGAATAATAGATGTCAAATTTTCCGCCATCTCTATTTGAACAAAAATAAAGTTTACTTTTATCTGAATTAAAAGTTGGGTATAAATCATCAAATTCCGAGTTAAGAAATTCAACTGGCGTTACTTCTGAAAAATCAGGAATGCTTTTGTTCGACGTATAACTTATTTGAAAATTACCCGTAACATCAGATGCATACAGCAATGTGAAATTGTATTCATTAACGCCACGTCCCACTATTAAATTAGGGCCAAATTCATTTCCTGGTGTGTTAATTTTATTTATCCCACTCTTAATTACTTCAAAATCATCCACAAAAACACCCCAATTTGCATATTCATTTGTTACTTTTAAAATCCCGTTTGTTTTATCAAAATTAACATTCATCGGCTGATAGATTACATCAAACTCGTTTCCACTGCTATTTCTGTTTGTTGAAAAACAAAAAGGTATTAAAACGCCAAGGCTGGGGGCAGTAGCATTGTAATCATCATAAATGGTATTGAACTCTTCGAGGTTTACGGGCAGATCAGGGAGGTCTCCTTGTTCGTAATTATATCCTCTTGGACCTTTCTCGCAGGAAACAAGCAAAATTGAATAGATTAAAAATAGTAGGATTTTAGGCATTGTTATACAACGTTCGTTACTAAAAATCAGAGTCAAAGCTATCTGAAATAGAATCAAACCATCCACCACCATCAGATTCAGATATCGAATCAAAAAAACCACTTCCACCACCATCGGTCAAAGAATCACTTTCAAACAATGTTGTTCCACCTACATCAGATAATTGGTCAATACTGACATCATTATCAAAAATAGTTCCTTCAATTGCATCAATTCCTGATTCGTCTATCTCGCCAAATAAATGTCCGGATTCATTAATTATTTCCACATCAGAAACATGTATATTCCTATCAAAGCAAAACTCTGACCATAATATTGAATAAAGTAAAAAATTATCAAACCCATAATATGAATATGGAGTTCCAGCATAATTTACCTGCTTATCTTTACTACGATTCTCGCTCGGTTTTTCCTTTTGAACAATTAATCTGTTTTTTGTTTGAATTTTAACATCATCGATCCGAATTCGTTTTTTTAATTCAAAGGTTAGTGTGTTTAAAAAAGAATCAAATTTCCCGTGTGTATTATTTACAAATTGGTCATAACGCTTTTGAGATTTAAACACTGAATTCAATTTATTATTTAATTGTTCCTTTTTATAGCCGCCAAATTCTTTTAATAATCCACTTACTATAATTTCAATTGGATATTCATTTACCTTATGATTCCGATTAACACTTATCTCGATTAAGTATTTGAACTCTTCATCTTCATGTTCAAGTACCATCCATAGGGTATCGAAATACTTTGACATTGATTCATCAATCTCTATTGAATACTTATCAATCGCAAAATCAAAATCTTCTTTTTCCCCTTTTTTGTCAAAATAGATTTCTATATTATCATGGTTTATTCTAATGATATTATTGATTCCTAAGGAAGTAAATGTAGAATGCAACTGCTGAATTATTGAGATTGCTTTTAAAGTTTCTATCTCTTTTTTATCTCCAACTTTTCCACCAGTAATATGATAAAATAACTTTTTGAAATTATCCACCGGTTTTTCAATTCTAATATGCGTTAATTGCTCAGGGTCAACTGTTACTTTTCCTCTATAAAACATATCTATTTATTTTTAACTTATTTATATTATTAGCTATATCACTATGCAATTGAATGTTGCATAACGGTCTCGGCTATGCGTAGTGCGGGATTTCAAGGCACTTCGCTGTCCGCCTACCAAAAAGTTTGTTTAATGTAATTACTTTCATATCAGCACTTTCTCCCGTATTACGTATAGCCATTGTTGTGCTTTCGTGCTTTTTCTTTTTAATCCGTGCGTTGGCTCAGACACACTCTTTGACAAGCTTTGCCTTGTGTGGTTGCTTGAGCGACTTGGCAATGTGTGTGACTGATAAGCGCTGATTTATAAGTTAATTAACCAATTAC
>JAOZRY010001013.1 GCA_029939965.1 Bacteroidales bacterium
TACAGCGGGCACGAAGTAACTACAAACGGAAAGCCCGTAGCCGCCCAAAAAAAAATCTTCAAAATCAGTAAATATTTTATACTTCTACTAATCTCTTTTTTCTGATACATACTACTTTGCCATTTCCTTCCAAAGTCTTTTTGATTGTTCTCTCGTAAAATCAAGGATTTCAGTTTCATTTACTGTTTGAACAATCTTATTTTTAACAATCAACTTTCCATCGGAAATAACATCTTCAACATGGGTTGAGTTTAGTCCGAAAATAAAATGGCCAAGAAAATTTTCGGAGTTAAAATCTGTTGGCGTATCATAATTTAGTATAACCAGATTATTCTCCCCATCACCCGAAAATTTATTTTGTTTCAAATAATGATGCACATTCCTGAATCGCTGATACGCCGATCCAAAGTCGATATTGTCATGCCGCTGACCAACAAAAAATGCTGATTGGGTGCTTCTGAGCATATCGCTGTGCATGCCATCGGTTCCCAGAAAAATCCGATCGCCCAATTTTTCACCATTAAAATAGCCCACATTATTATTCAAATTACTTTCGATATTTTCGACAACCCACGCCTTTGAATTTCGAATTTGATCTTTTTCATACTCATCAAGATGAAGGCAATGAGCCAGAATGGTTCGGGCAGAATCTAAAAACCCGAATTCATTCAAGCGGTCGATCACCCGACAATGATGGGTTTCGAGGCAGGATTGTTCATCATGTTTATCTTCGGCAACGTGGATATGAATTCCTGACTGATGTTTGCGCATCATATCAGCGGCTCGTTTCATGGTTTTATCCCCAACCGTAAAAGATGCGTGAAGCCCAACAAGCCCCTGGTTTTTCTTCAAATAGTTGTTGGTTTCCTCCAGGCCTTGTAATGCTTTTTCTTCGCCATCTCTATCGGTAATTTCGTAACAAAGTAAATGGCTAACCCCCACTTTTTCAAAAGCTCTGGCAATTATTTTTAGAGAACCATTAATTGTATTTGGCGATGCATGATGATCGATTACAAAAGTAGAACCGGCTTTTGCACAAGCCATGGCAGTTGCCAATGCGCTGGCTTCGATCATCTCTTTGTCGAGCGATTTATCGAGTGTCCACCATATATATTGGAGTATTTCCAGGAAATTTTGAGGATTCTTTGCCGGAGATCCCATTCCGCGAGCAAGAGCAGAATACACATGATGATGCCCAACGGCAAAAGATTTGGTTACATACTTACCGGTACAATCGATAATTTGTAAATCGTTTTTATTTTCCTGAATTTTATTCAAATCAGGATTAATAAAAATTTTACCATTCAAACCTTCTTCTACAAGAATGTTGGCGGTTTTAAATACCAAATTTTCCCAATCGATGTAA
>JAOZRY010001014.1 GCA_029939965.1 Bacteroidales bacterium
ATAATATCGTCATAGTCACTGAGTATCGTATTCATAAGGAACTGACAATCCGTTCTTTTCGCCGCCATAATTGCTGATTTGTAACAGCAAACTCCCAATCCATCAGATCATCTTCCCATTCAAAATTCTCTTCATTATCCATCGCCCGGATGCGAGCCTTGAATTTATCAAAATCACAGGAGTATTTTTTTCTGAAAACCATATCCTCTGTTTTGTATTGAGTGATTTTATTTCTAATCATGTTTAAGGCGTGGTTTTTTAGCAAATCGACCGGAAACATGGCCATTTCCTGATAAATATTTAACAAAGGCTTAGGGATATCGATTTTAGTATAAAGTTCTTTTTGCATAATACGTCCTTTCCGTGATATGAAACAGATGAAGCAATACATAAACAATCAGCCAGGAAACCCCGTCAAGAGAATAGTCAGAACTTCAATTTTTGCGCGCTCATTCTTTGATAAAAAAGCAAAGGAAGTCATCTCTTTGACATATTCATCAGAGTTTTTTGCGACGTGCCCGGCACTCCTTGGCGCTTTCCATTTTGCGACTGACTGCAATTGTTGTTTTTAACTAAAAAGTAAAACGAAAGTGACGGCCTTTTAAGGTCTCTTTTTGGGGTCTTGTCTGTTATCGAATATAGAGTGTACTACAATTTCATCAGTTTCAATTGTATAGAATATCTGGAACGGAAACCTCCTGATAACACATCCCCGAAAATCAGAATACCGTATTTGATACATTTCAGGATTTCCAATGATGCTTTGCAAGGCGACCTCAATACAGTCCAAAAAATCAAAACCAAGACCTATTCTTTGTCGCTCATACCATGAAAACGCCAGTTCAAGATCATCTCTTGCTCTGTCGGTATAGCGTAATCGCATTAATATTTATTCCTTAAACCTTCGTGAACCGATTTCCAGTCATGAAGATTCAGTTTACCTGATTCATATTCTTTATACCTTTTATCTAATTCCTTTTTTTGCCAATCAGGAAAAGGAAGTTCTGAATTGCTTAACGCAATAGAATCCCATACATCTTCTACTAATAGCAGTTTTTCAGCAAGTCCTAACCGGCTTACTTCCAGTTTGATTTTATCTGATATCATTTTTAGCCCTCAATCTATTAATACTTTATCAAAAATTTTAAATAAGTACTTGAATAAAAGTTTTACTATAGAAGACCTCCGAGGTTTTGGAAACCTCGGAGGTCTAATCTAATGCCGGAAAACTTATGGCCAAGTACTTATAGGCATCCTTCATTCATCGGTTACACTTTGTCCCGTTAGGGACAGTATATCTATAGAAAAAACGGCATCCTTCATAAGACAGCTAAAGTAGTTAACACTTTTTCGATCTGTTCAGCT
>JAOZRY010001015.1 GCA_029939965.1 Bacteroidales bacterium
CCCAGGTACAAACCTGAGATTAATTTATAAATTAGCGACAGTGTGAACTACGCGGAATCAGGAGTTCTGAATTTGAGAACGAAATACAGTTTATAAACTAACTGATAAACTATGTTACAAATCGGAAAGGCGAACAAATTTACTTCTGTAAAAATAATCTTTCCATTGCTTGTATGTTCCAAAAACATGATAAACGGTCTTGTGATACCGTACTTTAAAAATTATTAAACCACCATCTCGTTGGGTTTCGAGCATCGATTCCTGCAATTGATTGTTGATGGCATAAACCAAACCACGACTTTGGCAAGCATCCTCGATCGAAATTTTGACTTGCCTTGTGTGGTTGTAAACTGCATTATCGTCGATTGCAAAACCCAATGCTGCAAAAGCGAGAAAAACTGTTAATAAACCTAATTTTACTGTTTTCATAATAACCTCCATTTAATTATTAGTACTTTATTATTTGTAAATGATTTTACAAAATTAGGAGGCTATTGGTGTGATTTGGTGGCAGAAAACCATTACCAAAAAAAATAGCAGTTTTGCGCATCTTTCATTATTGGCAAAAAGTACTTTACAATTTTGCCCCGCACTAAAGTACGAGGCAATTAAACTATTAGTTCAATTGAATAGCACCATGAATACCGCCAATAATCATTTGTGTTGCAATTACGGCAAGTATCAAACCCATAATTCTGGTTATAACATCTATTACGCCTTTACCCATAAAATGGATCAGTTTTTCGCCAGACACAAACATCAAATATGTAATAAAACAAAGCAGGGCAAAAGCAACTATTACAATAGCAATATGCACCGGGTCGGCACTTGCGCCTATAAAATTCATTGCTGTAGATATAGTTCCCGGGCCTGCAAGGATTGGGATAGCGAGGGGTGAAATGGCAATATTAATGGCATTACTCTCGTGTAGTTCTTTTATTTTAACTTTTGCCTCATCGCTTGGATGATGCACCTTCGATTCCTTACCCTGAATTAGATTAAAGCCTACAAAGAACAGTAAAATCCCACCGGTGATCTTAAACGCCGGCAAGGTAATTCCAAAAAGTTTAAAAATAAAATGACCGGTTACACAAAAAGAAGCCACAATAATAAAGGCATAGAGCAAAGATTTAAAAGCGATGGCTCGGCGTTCAGCCTGGCTGTTCGACTCGGTTAAACCAATAAAAATAGAAGTGTTTGCAATAGGGTTCATAATAGCAAATAGCCCCATAAATACAGTTGTACTAAAAAGAATCAGGTCGTGCATAAGGATGTTAAAAGTATTTTGTTAAACAATAAAATTTTTCAAATGTAAATGATTTGTTGCTGATAAATGATGACTTCAATAACTAATTTCTGCAAGA
>JAOZRY010000312.1 GCA_029939965.1 Bacteroidales bacterium
TGCCCTGGATCTTTTCAGCACGTATGTTGCTTTCCTGGTATGGTTTTAAAACCATGGAGGCTGTTGATAACACAGCAGCTACAATGATAACCATAATTGATGCATAAGTAAAAATGTATCTGTTTGTAAACATATAACAATTATTTATTTCATTAGTAATATTTTTTGGGATTCAATAAGTTGACCGTTTATCTCGATTGTATAAAAATAAACACCATTTTTTAAATTATCCGAATTAATCGGTATTGATGTAAAACCTGCATTCAAGGTTTTATTGTTTAATAATCCCACTTCTTTTCCTGAATTATCAAATAAGCGAATGACTATATGAGCAGATTCATCTAAACTAATTTGTATTGAACAATCAGAAGCGCAAGGGTTTGGAAAAATTGATGATATTGAACTATTAGTTGAAGTATTTGAACTTTTGGGAAAAATATTTTTTGTTCCGACTTGTTTGTGTTTTATTAATAGATCAATATGATAGTCCCTGCTATCATCAAATTCCTGAATTGAAGAATATTTGTATTGGTTTAACCTACCGGTATATGATGATTTTAATCCACCATTTTCCATTAGAAAATATGTGTAGCCTAAATCAATTATTGCAAATATTGAATCTTCCATGGAGGCTGGATTTTCGATTATGTTTTCAAACCAATTGATTGCTTCAGGATAATTCTCCAATTTGATATCGCAAAAGTTTCCTAAGAATTCTGCCAGTTTTTTCAAATCAGGATTATTTTGCAGGACAGGCTCAGTTAAATAGTAGGTTTTTAATTCCAAAAAATCATTACCGGACAATTCGGTTATAACAAATATTTCTTTTAATGATGCACGGGCAAATTTGCTGGTTGGGTAAGTGTAAATCAGTTGCTTGTAAATTGTCTCAGATTCTGTATAATTACCCGCTTCTGCATTAGTTTGAGCTAACCCGAACAAGTTTTCTTCATTGCCTGATGAGGATGAACCGCTAAGGAGATTCCAAACCGGATTAAATAAATAAGCATTTTCCGGGTAAAAATCATTAATTGTATCGTAGTTGGTCCCCCAGTAATTATTTCTGACATCTATCGAATTTGGGCTAATCTCACTATTTGAAATATACAAAAGGGGATCGGTGTTGTTTTCAAAATATACTGCATTCCATCTGAAATGATAAGGAAAACTATTAAGTGTGGCATATAACTGATTAATTTTGTTATCATTTATTTGCTGGGTCTGAGAAGTGCTGTCTGCCAATTTATTTCCATATAACTTCACTTCACTATTGTTTAATGATAATACGCCATAGTAGTTTTTATGAATATGATTATTATAGATATCTGCATAGGAATTATAAATGACCAGACCTGCACCTTCTGTCTCAGGTGTACCGTTACTTTTTATTTCATTATATCTGATAAATTTATTGGATAAGGCCCCACCAGAGTAACTAATTTTTATTGCATCACCAGCATTTTTTATAAAAGTTGAATTTTCAACCGAATAGATGGGATAACTTTCTATTTGTAGTGCTGTATTTCCCTGGTAGTAATTAAATGTGCATGAATCTATTTCAACAAAATTGCTTTTATTGCTGGCCCTGTCCATTCTTGCATAAGAATCTTCAAACACACTTTTCTCCAATATAATATCACCGAAAGAGAAGTTTAGTCCCGAAAGATAAAATTCAGCTTCATTTATCTGTAATGAATTGGAGTTACAATCAAAAACCGATCTTTCAAACCGGGGGGCCTGTAAAGTAAGGTCAAGAGATGTGTTATCAATCTTTATATCAATTGAATTGCCTTCATCTGCAAAAAACTCAACATTATCACCGATGGTTATGGCCCCATATACTTCAATCTTATTATCTTCGGATAAACCATGAAACTTCACATTATCACCAATGATCAAACTAGAGCCTGCACCAACATTTATTTTTCCTTTGTAAAAGTAAATCTCCGTATTATCCGGAATTGTAAGGATGCCACCGGCAGTTACTTCAACCTGCTTTCGGCAGTAAGCATTGCACGAAACCGTATAGGAAGTATTATTTATAAAAAACGGCAAAACAAAATAATCGATCACAAACTTTGTTGTGTCGTTGTGGTTCACCGGAATGTTGGTTTGATCGCAGGGTATTTCAAGTTCCTCATCCCACCTGTAATCGATAATACTCAGGCTGTCAACTAATCCATCCCTGATTAAAGTATCGTTGGTTTCCAGGATGTTGATAAAAAACCTACCATTTGAATATTGATCTAATAGGGTAGTGATATCAAAGCCCATTTCTATAGAACCATACATGCCATCTCCCAGTATTGGTAGATTACCACATCCATAGCCTGTGTTGAAAAATAAAGATGAATCGAAAAAGGTAGGTGAACTGGTAAAACAGTCCTGCGCTAAACCATACTGAACATCCAAAAATCCACGAGCATCATGGCTCATATTAACTTTTAATGTTATATCCGGGGAATAGTCGTCAATAGCCCATAATCCTGCAATATATTTAATAGGGTTGTCCGGCAATAACCTGTAGGGCACATAAATAAAACCACTGTCGTTAACGGAAGGCCAATCTGCATTATTACTATTTACCACTTTAAGTGCGCCAATTTCCCAGTCGCGCATATCCACTATACTGTCGCCGTTAATATCCAGCGTATCGGTGTAAATGCCGTTGGTGTCTGCATCGAAGCGTATACTGTCGTTGTAACCTATGTATGTCATGGCATGACTGGCAAGTCCATTTATCCCCCATTTTGTAAAAATCATCTTTCCGGCTTCGGGTGTGTTATCCGGTAATGGTTCCCATTCCCATTGTTCGTTTGTACATGCAAAAACAGCCAGACCACCTAATTCTTCTCCATTACCATGGTCATTCAACCAATGCTTCAATATAGATAAACTTTCAGGAGAATTAAGGTCGATATGCCAGTAATCGTTAAGCCTGTTATGCATGGCACGGTAATATTTATCATATCCTGTCATCCACCTGTTATTTATTTTCCCAAAATCTTCATCATAATCCTCTCCATCAGGAATACCACACTCCTTAATAATATCCCAACCAAATTTATAGTAGGATCCATTGAAATAACTTCCGCCATTGACATAATTAAAGGTGTATAAAGGAGAGTACCTGTTTTCAGGATATCCGGTGCCGGTATTTAAATTTCTCAGCCTGTTTATTTCATAAGTATAAGTATAACCTATGCCAGATGATGGTGCGCAACTAGAATTATACTGCTGAAAAACCGGGCGCAAAAACATGAGATCAGAATTATCAACCATATATGGCAATGGTGTTGAATCAGAGGCGGGCGTTAAAATCAATTCAGTAATCCCGGTAATATTATTAATTTCTTCAAGGGTCAGGGATATTTTTCCAGTAGTTTCTGTATTTTGACAAATTCCCTGCTGTACTAAGAAGGCAATCAATAAGCTAATATACAATCTTTTCGTAGCGTTCATTTTTTTATTATTTTGTATGAATTAAATTTGCTGTTATTTTTCGATAAAATAAAGTAAACCCCCTTTGCCCACAACGATGTGTTGATGTTTGTTTTTTCTCCCGATGTTTTATTATTATAAATGCAATGTCCGTTTATGTCGAAAATATTTATTTCAATATCATCATTGCTGTTCATTGTTTCACAGGTAACAATAAGTTTATCGCTAAAGGGGTTTGGAAACACTGAAAAATCACCAGTTGCAAATTCATTATGATCTATTTCGGTAAACAAATTATAGCTCCTGTAAATCTTTGTTGTTTCCCCGATGACCGAATATATGTAACCGGTATTATCGTACCATAAATGTTTTACATCAGGAATGGAAACAATGCCTGAGTCAAGCTTTTCCCATGTAAGGCCGTTATTGGATGAACGGTAAACTCCTCCTCCAAACCAATCTTGTGTAGAACATCCTATATAAACGTCATCATTTTGAGCAATCGTTATTGTATTCACCAAAATATTATCATCTTTAATAATAGTCCAGCTTTGGCCCATGTCTGACGATTTAAGTACTGCACCACGACCTAGTGAATAATGTCCCCTGCTACCGGCAAAAATATCACCTTTCGAGTTTACTTCAAGTGATACAATGTACTCCTGGTTGCTCATGGTTGTACGTTTCCAGGTATTTCCATTATCTTTTGAGATGTAAACCCCGCAACCTGTAGTATCATGAGGACACATGTTGCAAGTAAATAAATCCCCGTTTGGGTGAATTGCCATATCATTAATTTTTGTATTGTTATTGGTGGATGGAAATACCAGGTTCCATGTTTCCCCGTGATCAGCAGATTTATACACCCCCTGCCAGCCACCGTATAATATTTCCATTTCTGTGGGCTTTAGCAGAAATGATTTAGAAGTATAAGCAGGAGTATCAATTGTATCCCATGTTGTTCCATAATCATCAGAATAGAAAATATGAGAGGGGTAACATCCGGCATAAATTCTATTTTCATTTGTTATGTAGATAGGATCGATAAAGTTTGTGGTTATTACTAATTCCCATGTTTCACCATTATCATACGAGCGGTAAGCGCCCAGATTGGTACCTGCAAACAACACACCATCGGAGGTGGTGGCAGTGCAGTAATACCCCACTGTGTCCGGGCAGTTGGTCATTGTCCAGAAATCCTGGGCAAATACAACTGTAGTTTGTGCCAGGGCAAACAGGAAAAGTAATATTTTATGTTGAATTTTCAATTTATACCTTAAGCGTTTGCTAACTGGGCCAATTTTGCACGCTTCTTGCGTTTATTTATATTTCCTTCCACCACGTAATGGTCTATCAGTGGGGCGAAAACGTTCATCAGGAGGATGGCAAGCATCATCCCTTCGGGATAGGCGGGGTTGAGCA
>JAOZRY010001016.1 GCA_029939965.1 Bacteroidales bacterium
TCTTAAAAGTTTTGAAACTCTCTAATTACTTTTAAGTATCACCCAGCCAAATTGCATGGCGGTTTTTAACATGGCACCAGTACGGACACCAAAGTATATCAGCCCGATCACACAACATTTTTTTGGTAGCCCTGCCTATTCTGAAATTTTTGACGGTCAACTTTTCATACCATAAACAGCCACTTAAAATTTAATTTAAAAATTATTAAGCCTGTATTTGAATGATATGAATTAAATGATTTATGACAGGCTCTATTTTTTTTCTGTGTTCGGGAGGAATCATCATGACAGTTACCGGCTCATTTATCAATAAACTGTTACCATCAATATTTTTTTCCAAATCAATATTCAGCAATACGGTCATCATATCTGACAAATTGCCATAGCTGTTTCCCTGGTCCAGATGCTCAATAGCCTGCATGAAAATATTCTGGTAGGTTTGACCGATTTCAGGCACTTGGGCATACCCATTTTTTTTGCAATTGGCTTCCGATAGAAGTGCCCTGCAACCAAAGGGTCTGTAAGGATATATGGTACATCGATCATCTGTAAGAAGGGGGCATTTGCCCCACTCCGGATTATTTTCCTCTTCCGGGATATCTTTATCCTCTATGCAACTCCTGGCAAAACCGTTCATTGTTATTTCTGGTCGATATCTTTCCAGAGGAAAAAAGTTTGAAATTCGTTTGCAAAGTTTTTCTTTTTCATCTTGTTGCAATGATAAGGTAATATACTGGGCCTCAAGCTGCGTCATCGTCACATTACATGTACAGCAGGTTGCACATTTCTCCTCACAGACAACATCAAAAGATGCCATGGTTTGGTCAAACAACTGATAGATATTTTTCAGTTGTTCTAAACGAATCTGATTATCAGTATCTGTTTTATGCATAAAAATTTTTTAATTGAATTCTTGTTTTCATATTCCATTGCACCATGATTTATAACTGATCAATTCTTTACTGTCCAGAGGAGTCGATATTGCGGTTATTATTTTATCCAATTTTATTCAAAGATTGGTAACCTATACGGAAAATGCTGCAATCAAATCTAAAAAGCTTGCTTTAACATATATTGGAGACTAAATTTTATACATACTATTATGTAATTTTGTTTGAAAAGGGTGTTGGAATTCTGTCAGTGCTGCCAGTGGAGATCATCATAGAACCAGTTGCAGGTTCCAACTTAGCGGTCAAAAGATAAAAATGCCGGAACGGGTTCCAGAACAGATTATTGATTTAATTTTGTTCACTTAACCTTGACACAATTATAAAAAAATACTACTTTGCCTTGAATTAAATTAACCGTGGGAGAGGTGACCGAGCGGCTGAAGGTGCACGCCTGGAAAGCGTGTGTATCCTA
>JAOZRY010001017.1 GCA_029939965.1 Bacteroidales bacterium
TATTTTGTATATGGCCTTTTGGTCTGGTTGTACCAGATTTTTGTTTTCCATGGTTTCACATGGCAATTATAGCGCAACCATTACAAGGTTGTTTTTTCATGCAGGCATATCGCTTGGCTACAATACCTCAACCCGTACCGGGTTGGAGAAAAACCAGTATGGGTTTTGGTATTGTAGCTTTTATGATGCAAGAATATCCCAAACAACTCTGTAGGAGTTGCGCTATTGTAGCTCGTGTGATGCAATAATATTTCCAACAACTCTGTAAGAGTTGCGCTATTGTAGCCCTGATGATACAAGAAGGTTTCCAACAACTCAGTATGAGTTGCGCTATTGAAATAAAAATTCCCCTACTTTTACACATCTTTTTTCATTGTTCAACTAAAAATAATAACCTATGGTACCCGGTGTTTTTTCACAAGTTTACATTCATTTGGTTTTTAGCCCAAAATTATTTTGCCCGGTTCAAAGCGTTCATTTGCAGGATCATCTTTTCAAATACATTTCGGGCGTTGTTAATAAAATGCGTCATAACATACTGCTAATTTTAAAAAAAGCAGTATGTTTGCACAAAATATTTTATGCAGCAACTCATTCAAATTTTTAAGCAAAACAAAGGGTATCTCTGCGCCAAAGAGATTAACAGCCGGGCACTTCGCTATCAAATGGAATTGCTGATGAAAAATGGCCGGGTTTCGCGGCTAAAGCGGGGCGTTTATTGCCTGAACGAGGAAGCCTCAAAACGACAAATCATCGACATCCAACGCATCGTACCCGGTGCTGTGCTTTGTTTGTACTCGGCTTGGAGCCTCTATCATTTAACGCTTACCATACCGGAAGCTTATCATCTCGCTATCGAAAAATCCAGAAAGGTTACCCTTCCGGCATTTCCGCTAATTAAAGTAACTTTTTTAAAAAAGGAGTACTTTGAGCTGGGAATTGAAACAAAAGATATTGAAGGTATTGCAGTAAAGGTTTATGACATTGAAAAATGCGTTTGCGATGCCGTAAAATACAGAAATAAAACTGGCATGGAACTTACTTCGGAAGTGATAAGGAACTACCTGTTGTTAAAGAACCGCAACATCGACAAACTGGTGAAGTATGCCAGGGAAATGAGGGTTTACAATACCCTTAAAATGTATATTGAAGTTCAGCTATGAAACAAATTGAGAAATCAATCAGAGCGAGGTTGTACAATATCTCAAAGAAAAAGAACATTGGTTTTCAACAACTGATTATCCGTTACCTGCACGAGCGTTTGCTCTATCGGATTTCGGTAAGCAAATACTGTCATAACTTTTTTCTAAAGGGAGGTACATTGCTCTATGCGTATAACCAAAGCGAGAAGCCGAGATATAC
>JAOZRY010000313.1 GCA_029939965.1 Bacteroidales bacterium
CCACAACCTCCTGAATAACCACCGCCATTTTCTCTTCCTCAATCTTGTAGTTTACTGCCTTAATATAATCGCGTGCAACTTTAGAAAACACAGAAGCAAAAACCAATTTGATTGCATCCATCGTTTGCCTTAATCTCACATTAAGATCAGGATGGTTGTTGGGTAAGATATACGTTTCGAAAATACCGGCAAACGGTTGCATTTGCGAATCTTCGAAAAGCCCGGATGATCGTATAGCAACCGGTTTTCTGATGAGTTCCAGTATTATTTTTAGTTTTTTTATAAGCGAATCCGTTAGCCGGCCTTCAATAAAATGCTGCTTTATTTTTTCGTAATCAAACTCGGTATATACTACCTCATAAAGTTTGTTCCGCTCCATAAAATATTCGAACTCTTCGGTTCCGATCACCGATGTTTTAGGTGCCCTGATATTGATGTTGGGAATAAGCTTTGAAAAATCAAAATTGTAAATCAGAGTATTGATAAATGCCAACCCCCTACCCTTTCCGCCAAGCAATCCTGGCACAAGATTTACAACATTGCTCTCATCGAGTATTGCATTTTTATCAAAAGGAATAATTTTTCCTTTGTCCTGCTCATTTCTAAATTTTTGAATAATATTAATCATGTATTCGCGCAATCCGGTAAGGCTTTTAAAATCGGTTACCTTATGCGGATTAATAATTTTAGCTACCTGAATTTCGCCCCTGGCCATGAGCCAAAGCGAAAAGTGATCGCGCCGGGCATGATAAATGAATGATTCATCAGGAATCGTTCGTAAATGCCGCTCAAACTCTTTAAGGGATTTTGCAATGGCAATTTGTGTTCCTCTTTTATCGCGATAAATAAAATTTCCAAAACCCAGATAATGGGTAATAAAACTCTTGAAATCCTGCTCTAAAGTTTCTGAATCCTTGTTAATAAAACTTGCTCTGAGTTTGTAAGCAATTTTACCATTCGACTCATCGGACGACTGCACTACTACAGGCAAATCCTTCCGCTGCGCTTTTATCAGTTTTGCCAGTCGAAATCCTGCATTCTCATCCCACTCCCCCTCTCGCTTAAACTTAACATCGGTAATAAGGCACAGCAAATAATCTTTATATTTATTAAAAATGGCCAGTGCTTCTTCGTAATTGGATGCCAGCAATATTTTGGGTCTTGCACGCATTCGTAGCACTTTGTACAGTTCATCTGTGCTCACATCATCAATAATGCGTTTAGTCTGTGCCATCACCACATTGTAGAGTAACGGCATGTATCTCGAATAATACTTCGCCGAATCTTCAACCAACAATATCACACGCACCAAACCCACCCGTGTATCATTCTCCACATTAATTTTATCCTCCAGGTTCTTTATCATGGCAAAGAAAACATTGGAATTGCCGTTCCAGGCAAATACCCTGTCGATGGTAAGGTTTTCTTCACGCCGGTCTTCAAAATATTTTATATCTCTGTTGTTGTTCAGTAAAAAATAAACCGGAATGTAAGGATACTCCTTCTTCACTTCTTTGCTCAATTCCACAGGTTGTTTTTTATCGCTTCCAACCATCATAATAATCAGATCGAAGTGCTTGGAGCGAAGTTGTTCAAAAGCCTCATCTATACTCGAAACTCCTGTAATTCTGGGTACTGAAGTAAGATTTAACTGATTATACTCATCAAGGACGTGTTCAGTAAAACGCCCCTCCCGTTCTATGCTATATGCATCGTAAAGGTTGGCTACCAAAAGAATTTCTTTCACCTTAAACATCATCAAATCGTGATAGATGTCGCGAGCCATATTGTTTTTGTTCAAAAACTTCTGCAACAACTGTTTTCCGGGCGAATCATCAGGCTGTGGCTTGGGAGCTATAGTTTTTCCCAGAGCTTTGGTAAGAATGGTTTTACCTTCGATGCTATTAATATGCCCTGAAATCATTCCCGCGAGGTTCTCAATCAAATGATGTTCCTCACGTAAAAAAGGCCCCTCGTCAATATCCGGGAACGACTTCAAATAATATATTTCTACTGCTCCATCTTTATTGTCGATGGTTTCGAAAGGCTGCCTCATCAGCCACCGGGTTTCCTTAAAATTGGAAGTAGTAAACACTTTTTCACCCCATTTTATCCGGGCAACCGCAAACTCAGGATATTGCCAGGCACGAGGCAAAAGCAAAGCGATTTGCTGCAATGTTTCTTCGATGGGTTTTCCCTCCCTCAAAATCGCTGTAGAATGATTGATACATGCAAGTTCTTTCAATCGTTCTGTGGTTGTGCGTTTGGTTTCCAAACCCCTTACACCATTCAGGAATCTCCGTATCAGCCCTGCAATATTATTAATAAGGTCGCGCTCTTCTTTTAAAAACGGGCCCTCATCCTGATCGGAGTATTTTTTCAGGTAAAAAATCTCAACCGATCCTCTTTTATGATCAATGGTTTCAAAAGTCTGTTTCTGAACCCAGGGCGATTCTTTAAAATAGGGACTAACAAATTGGGTTCCATCATAAATTACCCTGGCCACAGTTTGTTCAGGATATTGCCAACCATCGGGCAAAATTGAAACAACTTTTTGCAACGACTCTGTCATTGGAAATTCTTCATTTAGAATCTCATTGGCTTTATTAATGGTTTCAAGCTCTTTAAGTCGCTCCTTATTTTCATGGGCGAGTCGGGCAACATCTTCGTGCGAAAAATTCTGATTACTCATATTGTTTATATTTTGGTGGCACACTCCTGAAGCTGATTGGTAAGTACAGAAATGTATCCGGCTTTTTGACTGACCAAAGTAAAGAATTTTCTTTTAAAGTCTGAACAATCGAAGTTTTTCTTTTTTTAATATGGATTTTTGATTTATCATTTGAGAATTGAAATATTAAAATCGTATTTTCGCCACAATTAATAAATGGTGTAACAATTATCGAAAATAATTGGTCATGAGTACGATCAAACTAATTCATATAGATGAGCATCCTATAGTAAGATCAGGAATCCAATTGATGTTAGCATCAACCGATGAGATCGAAATTGTGGAATCGGTTAAAAACGTTGATGCTTTTATCGAAACCATGAAGCATCACCCAGCTACTTTTGCCCAGATAGTGATGTTGGATATTTATTCGCCCAACGATCTTGAAGTTGAAAACATCAGGCGCATTCGCAAAGCTTATGGCAAACTAATTATCCTTGTGCTGGCTATGTACTCAAACGAAAGCTTTATTGTTAAATCCATTAAAGCCGGAGCAAAGGGTATATTATCAAATCAAACCAATCGCAACGAAATTGTAGAGGCAATTTATACCTTACGTAATGGTTACGAATACCTTGGCAAATCTATCACCAACCTTATACTGAACGGCTATCTGAAACGCCCTAATGCCGGCGATGGTACGCAACACGAAATGACTCAACTTTCACTTCGCGAACTTGAAGTTTTGAAACTCTTCGGCGAAGGCATGCCAAATCAGGAAATTGCTAACAGGCTTTTTATATCAATCCGAACAGTTGAATCTCACAAAACCAACATCATGAAAAAGATCAACCTTCGAACTACTGTCGATCTGGTGAAATTCGCGATCAGGAATAATATTGTGGAAATTTAAGCCACGAAAATCACCATACATTTCCTTTGGTTTTCACCTTTTATACAAATCCTTACCTAATCAAAAATTACTGTTACAGATACGGCAAAGAATATAGTTTTGCGCCCGTTTAAAAAAAATCAAAAAGTGATAGTAAAATGGCATTTGTAACAAAAGAAAAGCTGTTTACCAAAGAGTGGTTTAAAGTTTACAGCCTCATCGTTATCGGAACATTTATTATGGCCTCCGGCTTTGTTCTGTTTATAAATCCTTATAAAATTATTCCAGGTGGAGTGTATGGCATTGCCATAGTAATTCACTATTTATCTGAGGGCGTTTTTTCTTTTTGGCCCCAGGGCATTCCAATTGGTTTGCTCGGATTAACTATGGATATCCCGTTAACCCTGATCGGGCTTAAAATCCTTGGACCTCGTTTTGGAGTTAAAACAGTTGTAGGTTTTATAATGACCGCGTTCTTTATCGACTCCCTAACCTATTTTATCGGACGGGACGATCCATTACAATTGGGCGATCAGATTTTGCTGGCATC
Source organism: Bacteroidales bacterium (assembly GCA_029939965.1). Classification (GTDB taxonomy): domain Bacteria; phylum Bacteroidota; class Bacteroidia; order Bacteroidales; family 4484-276; genus SABY01. Next base: position 4,114 of record JAOZRY010000313.1, read on the forward strand.
TATTTTTGGTGGTGTAATGATAGGGTTTGGCCTCGGATTAATCTTCCGCTCACGGGCAACATCAGGAGGTTCGGATATTATTGCTATGATTATAAACAAATACTCAGGATTGCCCCTGGGGCAGCTTATGATTATTGTAGATTCGGGCATTGTACTTGTGGGTTTGGCTGCCTTTGGCGACTGGAAAATCCCGCTCTATTCGTGGATCGTAATTTTTATTACCGGAAAAATGATCGACATTACCTTACGAGGTGTCGCTTACGAAAAAACCATGTTTATCATCTCGGATAAATACAATGAAATACGACAAAAGATTGTTGTTGATATAAACCGCGGGGGAACCATTTTTGCCGGACATGGGCTTTACAATGACAACGAAAAAAAAATGATCTATACAAATGTGAGCCGTCGCGAATACCAGATACTTAAGGATTACATCAAAAAGATCGACCCGGAAGCTTTTGTTACTGTATTGGATGCTAACGAAGTTTTTGGCAATGGATTTAAATCGTTGAACGAAAATTAACATTCCCGATCAGAAAGCCAGGCAGGTTAAAACCCCTCAGCTTCAATAATACAACTAAATTTTCGGCACGTATCTGTTGAGGTACCGAAAATATTTAGTGTAAATTCTGAACTTGTAATTTTTTTAGGAAGTGGGTGTCAGAAATCGTTGAGATCGAGGCAGACGAAGTGTTGAAAATAGGGGCTGCTGAAAAACCAACATATTGCTTATTATCAATCCAA
>JAOZRY010001018.1 GCA_029939965.1 Bacteroidales bacterium
AAAACAAAAAAGTGATACCATTTTTTAAATGATATCACTTTTCCTTTTGCACTCCACCACTCATTTACTATATAATGAGTTTATGCATTTTCTCATTGTCGAACTGAACAAAATATACACCTTTGCCCTGATCGCTAAGATCAATCTGACTAAAACTATTACTCAAATCCAATTGCTTGATAAGCTGCCCTGATTGATTAAAAATATTAATGTGAGAAACATTTTCCAGACCGCTCATTTCAATATTTACCAATCCTGTTGATGGATTTGGATATAGTTTTGATTCGTGGCCTGGGTCTGTAATATTTGTTACATCAGGCCCATAAGTTATATCCGAAAGATAAACTACATCGCCTGAGGTTCCACCATTTCCGTTAGCGGCATTAAAAGCAGCATAAAAAGTAATATTGCCTGAAATATCTTCAGGAGCTGTCCATTCAAATTGCCATGATTTACTATCGCCGGTTGGGGTATTCCCATTACCTGTATGTGTAACTGCAGCATCTCCGTTGGTGAGCTTTGTTTCGGTACTATTGGTAATGGCAAAAGTTCCCGTTTTGTTGCCGCTTTGATCTTCGGCAGTTAGTTCAAAACCAAATTTCCCAACACCTGCACGAGTTCCGGTGGCTGTGAATGTATAAGTTGCGCCACCAATATATCCATTGCCAGAAACATCAGATGTAATCCAATCGGATGCATCTATTGGGGTTCCTGAATGGCATTGTGTACAATTTGTACCACTATCGCCAGGTGAGCCCGATTTACCTCCCATAGAACCATTGCCGGGAGCCATAAAAATAATTGCAAATCAATACCTAAAAACACCACCTAATTCATAACAAGTTTAAATAACATATAAAAAACTATAAAATGCTTCTGGCGATGTAACCACGGACAAGGGATAATTTGATATTGCTGGTGGTCTTAATTGGCACTAACCGAATTGACAGGAATTTTTTTTAACATGAAAATCAGGCAGTAGAAGGTAGAGGATAAGTTGAAAGCTGAGATAGAAGTGGGGATAAATTGTAGAGACTTTTTATAAAACGTCTCTACAATAATGCTAATTGAATAGTGGAGGAAATAGAGAAATATTCTTCAGAGAAAATTCAGGATTTGGCAAGGATAATATTAACAGGAAATTATTATTGTTTTTAGTTTAAATATGAATATATTTTAATTGCTTTATATTTCGGGTAGAAATTTGAAGTGCGAAAAACGGGAAATAAACCAGGGCATGAATATGAAAAACCTAAATTTGGGTTCATTTGATAAAGGCATATATTTAATGTTACTTATTGGAAACAATGGTGAAACTATTAGCTGGCAGACAATAATATTGAATTAGGCCGGCTAATATC
>JAOZRY010001019.1 GCA_029939965.1 Bacteroidales bacterium
CAAAGCAATTGTAGGTAAATGTTGCAGCCACCTATTTTATTATCTTTGCGAGAAATCCTACTTTAGATGAAAAATCTACCAATCGGCATACAGGAGTTTTCGGAATTTGGTAAAGGCAACTATGTTTACATCGACAAGACAAAGTATATTTTCGAACTGCTGAAAAACAAGTATTACTTCCTCGCGCGCCCCCGCCGCTTTGGGAAATCGTTGCTGCTGAACACAATCAAGGAAGTTTTTCTGGGAAACAGGGAGTTATTTGAAGGATTGTGGATTTACGATAAGATTGATTGGGGGCCTTGCCCGGTGATCAAGATTTCGTTTTCAAGTATTGCTTTTAATGAGAAGGGCCTTTCTCTCGCCATCCATGACGAAATAAAAAGTATTGCTTCCGGTTTTGGCATTTCATTATCAGAAAATTATCCGGGGGCAGCATTTAAAGAACTTATTTTAAAACTTGATGAAAAGAGAAAGGGAAAGGTTGTCATTTTAATCGACGAGTACGACAAACCAATTATTGATTACATCGATGATATTCCGAAAGCTGAAGAGAACCGCAAGATTCTTAAAGATTTTTATTCAGTTATTAAGGACAGCGACCGGCACATCCGTTTCTTTTTTATTACCGGTGTGTCGAAATTCAGCCAGGTTTCCATTTTTTCGGATTTGAATAATCTAAACGACATCACCCTGGACGAAAACTATTCGGTTATAACCGGTTATACCCAGCAAGAACTTGAGCATTATTTCCCCGATTACCTGAAACGTGTCAAAGAAAAGTACAATGATGTTTTTCCTGATATTATGCCTGTAATAAAACGCTGGTACAACGGGTATTCGTGGGATGGGGTAAATTTTGTTTACAACCCGTTTTCTATTCTCAACTTTTTCTACAAAAGAGAGTTCGGTGATTATTGGTTTAGCACCGGCACCCCTACTTTTCTCACTAAATTAATCAAGCAAAATAAATACACGATATTTGATCTTGAAAACAGGATCATTTCAAGAACTGTCCTCGCAAAATATGAAATCACCTCCATCTCGTTAATCCCATTGTTATTTCAAACCGGTTACCTTACAATCAAAAAGGTTAACCTCAGGGATATGACCATGCTAATGAATTTCCCCAACATAGAAGTCGAAAATTCCTTTTCGCTGCATCTACTTGCAGAGCTTAACGATGGACAATTAGATAAAGCCGATACGTTACTGATAAAAATCACTTCTGCATTAAAAGAAAACCAAATAGAAAAATTCATCAACCTGATCAATGTTTTATTCAAAGGCATTTCCTACACTATTGTCGATAACAAGGAAAAGTATTTCCATTCGATATTTTACATCATTGTTAAACTGCTTG
>JAOZRY010001020.1 GCA_029939965.1 Bacteroidales bacterium
TTCAAGTAACAGTGATGTAAAAGCATGGGCTCCAAGGATTAAGCTCAATGCCATGCTAAGTAATTTTACCGATACTACCAATATCCGCTTAAATGCCATAAATCCTGCAAAGGAGATTCTGGTCTGTCCTGATGTTGGAACCAGGATGACATTTGATAAAAAAAGAGAACCTGGAATATTGTTAAAACCCGGTGAAGTAATTATTCCTGAAAAACTTGCCAGGGGTATGAAACTTAAAATCGGGGATGCAGTAGTACTGGTTGCAAACAACAAAGACGGCAGTGTGAACGGATTGAATTTTAAGATTGCCGGCATAATTGAAGCTATATTAGGGCCACAGGGCAAAGAAGGTTATATGCATATAAAAGATGCTCAACAGCTCCTTCGCATGGATAAACCTGAAATGATTGAAGTAGCAATCCGACTGCATAATTTTGACAAACTTGAAAAAGTATATGCTGATCTTTCTTTAAAACTAGGCAGAATATTAAATAAAAAAGAAAAACCTGCATTTGAAATACATACATGGAAAAAACTTTCTCCGTTTTCCAATATTGCCAAAATGATTGATTTTATGACTATTACAATGAAAATTATCATGATCGCCATTGTATTAATCAGTATTCTCAATGTTATGATGATGTCGGTTTACGAGCGTGTCAGGGAGATCGGAACCATGTCAGCCATTGGGACATCTCCCGGCAAAATCATGGGTCTTTTTCTCGCAGAAGGGCTGATTTTAGGATTTCTCAGTTGTATTGCAGGTAATATTATTGGCTTGTCAGGTATTTTTGTATTAAATATTTATAAAATTAATTTTTCCTTTGGACGTCAGGATAATCTCCTATTGTCCCCCTCTGCAAATATGACAGAACTTTTGTGGGTATCCGGCATTGTTTTGTTTATCTCAGTATTTGCAAGTTTGCAGCCGGCATATAAAGCCTCAAGAATGGAGCCGGTTGATGCTTTAGGGCACGTTTAACTTAATGAATTAACATGTTTTCAGTCAGGCACTGAATAAAGGTGAAAAAATGAAAAAAACAGTTATGGTAATTCTGATTGGTCTGTTTTCCTGTATGACAGCATTTGCCCAGGATGGAAATGAAATTCTCAAACAGGTGGACAGAAATTTAAACCCTGAAACTTTTGAAATGTACAGGAAACTGATCAACGTAGAACCTGATGGCACAAAAAAAGAGTTTGTCATGTTTTCTGTAAAAAAAGGTAAAGACAAAATAGCTTCGGTTTTTATTTCTCCTGCCAGTGAAAAGGGAAGAAGCACCCTGCGTATCGGGGATAATATGTGGCTTTATATTCCCAATGTCGGAAAACCCATCAGGATAACAAGTCTGCAATCTGT
>JAOZRY010001021.1 GCA_029939965.1 Bacteroidales bacterium
TCCTTTCAGGTTCAGTCGCGGCGGCTGATGCTTTGGGTGTTCTTAATGTGGCTGCAAAGGCGGCAACTGCGGGTGTTACTACTACCGCCACATCTGCAAACGCTTTAATAACAATTCTAAATGCTTACGGATACTCTGCATCAAGAGCCTCTGAAGTTTCTGATATTTTGTTTATGACAGTCCGAAGAGGTGTAATGACCTTTGAGGAGCTTGCTGCTAATATAGGCAAGGTGGCTACAACTGCGGCTATGGTTGGTATACCTCTTGAAGAATTATCGGCTATTTTAATGAACACCTCCCGTCAGGGTATGAAGATGGACAGAGCCGCCAATAGTCTTGTTGGTGCGTTACGAGCCTTTATGAAGCCCACTGCGGCTGCTAAATCGGCCATAGATGGTTTTAGAAAGTCCATAAAAGGTTTTGACTTAGAGATGAGTGTGGCCTATTTGGAAACAAATGGGTTTGCTAAAGTATTAGAAAACCTAAATAAGCTAACTAAACAACAAATAGCGGCGGTTTTCCCAAACATTAGAGGTTTGAAAACCATTGCGGCTGTTATGCAGGATGTAAATAAATATGGCGAAGATTTAGCGGCGGCATGGAACGCTGGAGGATCGGCAGCAGAAGCATTTCACAAACAAAGCCAAACAGTTAGCTTTCAATTAAATCAAACTAAAGAGGCTGTGTTGGGTGTCTTTAGGGCTATGGGAGATGATTTACTTCCTATACTCAAAAAAGCAGCTGGTTTTATTCATAAATTGTCGGAAGCTCTTCTTAATAATTCAAAACACATAGTTAGTATGACAAAAAAAATACTAATTTTAACGACAAAATTATATATCTGGTCGAAAATCCTTAAAGTAATTATTCCTTTATTACCTAGTATTGCTGTAGGTATTTGGAAAATAGGAGCATCTGCAAAAGCCTTAGGGTTTGCTGGGGCTGTATTAAAATTAGCCGCAGCATTTAAGGGATTAGCTCTAAAAATTGCATTAGTAAAAGTAGTTGCTTTGGGAATAAAAGGAGCCATTGTAGCCGGTATTATGGTAGGCATAGGGGCTTTAATTTATAAGTACACAGACCTTAATAAAATCCTAAAAAGTTTTTATAGTACCGCAGTTTCTGGGGCAGATGAGTGGATTGAAAAGAACAGAACACTACTACAACAACAAAAAGAATTACTAAAACTCCACAAAACAAAACAAGCAAAAGGAATTGCTTTATTAGGAGAAGCCTCTGGTCTAAACAAACAAAAAGACCGAACTGCTAAAGAAACACGCCGACTTATTATAGAAATACCAGCAGAGCTTAAAAAAATAGCTCCTAATTTATTACGGTTCTATGACCAAATACTATTAG
>JAOZRY010001022.1 GCA_029939965.1 Bacteroidales bacterium
AAACCTCGTAGAATAAAAAAAATTAGTAAAAGTGTCCCGCCTTATGGCGGTAGCCTAAATGGCAGTATGTGTTAGAGACGGACGTGCATCTTTGATCATCATTACCAACTTTTCAAGTTCAGGATATTGCCGTATTTTCTCGAAGGCAGGGAATAGGCAGGGCTGTTCAGTTCTATGCAACCCCCTCGTAATTAAGCATATTATTAAAGTTCATACAGTTGGTAAAAAGCTCAAGACTGACATTTTTAACATTGTTTTTTCTCAAAATATTTATTGCAAAACTTCTTAGTTTTGCAAAGATATGAGGGTTTGTTCGAATTCTGGAACCGTCTTCTTTCATTGTCACGTCACGGACATGATGATTTCTATTTTCGATTCCCCAATGATTTCGGATAGCCTGGCAAAATTCCTTTGCGCTTAAAACCGTCGTCGAGATATAGTAAGAGATCTCGTCGCTGTTTTTCCAAGTTTTACTTTTAGTATCGAAAATTTGGCGGTTCCGTTCAATTTTTATTAGTGCTTCGACTGTGTCCCATTTTTCACTGTCGGTGAAAGTAGGAGACATAAACACTTCAGCCTTGCGGCTTTCTATCCGATTACGAATTTTGGCTATCGGTTCCTGATATACGTCATCAGGTGCCGCAGTTTCGAAAATCGCCTCACTGTCGGCAAGTAATGTCTTTTGGTTTCCTTTCACTTGAACAATAACGTCATTGTCGGTCTGCTTGGCCGTTCGGAGTGTTTTTTCCTGACAATGAAGGGCATCAAAGGTGAAAATGAAGCCGCTAAGCCCTAGCACTTTGAGCAAGCTTTGTGCCGTCGGTATTTCATTTGTCTTGGTGGCAATATCCTCATGAGCCAAAATAATGTTACTGCCACTGAGAAAGGCACTCAGAATCTGAACCGCTTTACGATCTTTAAAGTGATCGAAACTGCCGCGCAGTACTTTTCCATCACAACTGATAAAACGATTTTGGCCATTGTTTTCGGAAAGAGTCGCACTATATTGCCTGAAACATTTTTCAAGTTCTGTTCCTGATGTGCTCTGAATGATATTGCGAACAGTCGTATGGGCGGGCATTTTTTTCCAATTTAATTTGAACATCTTATTCAAGTTGTCATAATGTGTCTCAATAAATTTTTGGATTTTTCGATAAGAATCCGCCCCACTTAAAATGGCCAAAATCGAAAAAAATAAAATATGACCTAACTCATACCGACGACCTTGTTTGCGACGATGGTCTTTAATTTTAAACAAAAAACTTTTTAACATTGTGTCTCCTCCGAAAATTATTGAAAGCTTCAGGCTATCAGAGAAAACGTTGTTTGTCAATAAATTTTAGAATTGAACAACCCTG
>JAOZRY010001023.1 GCA_029939965.1 Bacteroidales bacterium
TCACAATTAACACTATCGGGTATTGACTTGATTTTGTCCAATAAAAAATCCAAATAAAACGAAAACACCGCATTACTACTGGTACTGATTCTGTTAAAAACGGGCTTTAAAGCTAATTAACGATTGCCTGAAATCCATTATAATTTATACTCCAAATTTATTGATACAATAGGTTGCCTTGAAACGTACCACATAAGCCACGTGCCTGCCCATAATGCAAGAGTGGTAGCTTCTTTTTTTAATTTGCAACCGATAAGGTAGGCGTGGTAGCCACGATCATAATCGCAAAATTCCGCTTCAATTCCAAACGGAACTCCCTCTTTTTGTAAAATTTTCCAATTTTTTTTTGTGACTGAAAAATAGTACCAATCCGATTTGTACTTACTTGTTTTTTTCATTTTCGTTTCCTTTCAAAACACGCCTTATAAAAACAGGTCAAGACGCTGAATTTATATACCGCATATCCTGTTTAGCGGTAAAAACTTTACTTCTGTGCTATTTCTGCGAGAAAACTTTTTTATTGACACACCGGAGAGCGTTGCCATCGCTTTCAACAGCTTTTAGGGCTTCCGACTCTGTGGCAAAAACAACAATATCGCTTTCTTTTCCGCCGACTTTTTCTAAAAAATCTTGTAAATTCATTTTGAAATTCCTTTTAAATTTAGGGGCTGGATTGGAATATCCCAGCCCCTCGAAGTTCCAACGCATGAGACCGTCTCATACTCTGGTTAGTTTTGCGGGTTTAACTTTTGATTAAATTCTGGCTTTCGCCTTAAACTTCCCGCTTCTATATTAAGTTATAATTGCACCCCGCCGTTAGCCACTCGCGGGGCTGTGTTTTTACCGCTGTGCCATTCTATGACATAACGCTATAACTGTGTATGCAGTTATTTTAAAAATAGATAAAAAATTACATCTTACACAATAGCAGGCTGTGATTACCCGCACAGCCAACGGGTTTTTCAGGAGGATGATGACAGCCCTGCGGCTGTAATGAAAAAATGAGAGGATAGTCAGATGTTCCCGCAGGGCGTTGATTCGAGTTTTTGTATTTTCTTTTTTCATTACAATTACAATGTCGGTTATCCAGCTTAATTTGTCAAGTCTTTTTTTGAGAATTTTTAATATTTTTTCAGTTACTTTCATTTAACAGGCTCTTTACTCCACTTCTGGTTCTAAATCCATCAAATACTCATCTGTTTTACAATTAGGGCAACCCCAGCCCGCTCCCCTCTCGTCCTCAAAGGCGATGAGGTTTTCATCTGTTCCTTTAAATTCACAATTACAACATTTTACGGTGTCCATAATATCCTCACTTTCATTTAAATAAATCGTCTACATTAGGATAATCTTGCCGC
>JAOZRY010000314.1 GCA_029939965.1 Bacteroidales bacterium
ATATTGACGGGTTTTCAGACAATCTGGTGAAACCGCATCATCTGATTGTGCCGGATTACCTGTTTTTCGGATTTGATCAGGAGGTTGATTTAAGCGGCGTTGTGGGCATCAGAACCAAAGCGTTTAAAAAAGCCCGGGTCAGAGGGCTGATTTCCATTCTTGAATCCTACAAATTTACGATTGCCGAAAACACTCCTATTGAGGAAGATGTGGCCCTTGACCCCGAACTTTTGGGAAAAGTCTTTGAGAACCTGCTTGCCAGCTACAACCCTGAAACCAAAACAACCGCCCGCAAGCAGACAGGCTCTTTCTATACGCCAAGAGAGATTGTCAATTACATGGTGGATGAAAGCCTGATTGCTTATCTCAAAAACAGTCTGGAAAATTGGAATATTGAAGATGAGGAACTGGATAAACAGCTTCATGACCTGCTCTCTTTTGATGCTATAAATCCTTTTGTTGAAAATGATGACTTGCAGAAACAGATCATACATTCCCTGGACAATTGCAAAATTCTTGACCCTGCCTGCGGGTCAGGCGCGTTCCCCATGGGGATATTGCAGAAGATGGTGCATATTCTGCAAAAAATTGATCCTGAAAACAGATATTGGCAGGAGTTGCAGTTAAATAAGGCGGTGAAAAAAACAGAAGGCGCTTTTGCCATAAGGGATAAAAAAGAGCGGGAACAGAAATTAATCGAAATCAATGATGCCTTTGATGAAAAAATTAACGATCCTGATTATGCCAGAAAACTGTTTTTGGTCGAAGACTGCATTTACGGCGTGGATATACAGCCGATTGCCACGCAGATTTCCAAACTGCGTTTTTTTATTTCCCTGATCGTTGATCAGAAGGTTGAGAAAGACAAACCCAACTTTGGCATCATAGCTTTGCCCAATCTGGAAACCAAATTTGTGGCCGCCAATACTCTGATTGGCATTGACAAACCCAAAGATCAGATGACTCTTTTTGAGAATCAGGAAATCAGAGAACTTGAAAAAGAACTGAAAAATGTGAGGCACAGAATTTTTTCGGCAAAATCTCCGGCTACCAAAAGAAGGCTGAGAGATAAGGATAAGGAAATACGGGAAAAAATGAGCGAACTGCTGGTTAAACATGGATGGGCTAATGAAACAGCAACGCAGCTTACCAGTTGGGACCCGTATGATCAGAATGCGTCTTCGCCATTTTTTGATTCGGAATGGATGTTTGATATTAAGGATGGTTTTGATGTGGTGATTGGGAATCCGCCGTATGGCGCAAAGTTTACTGCTGAAGAAAAAAAATACATAAAAAAGAACTATTATTCAATGGAAGGTGCTTTTGAATCATATATATATTTCATTGAAATGAGCATCCACATTATAGCTCAAAATGGAATATTAAGCTACATCACTCCAAATAATTTCCTAATGCAATGGTTCTCCGGTAAAATACGGGAGTTAATATTGGGTAAAAATATTTTACAAATTGTTGATTTGGGTTTCAACATTTTTGAATCTGCTGTTGTGCCCACTTCTATTCTGATAATTCAAAATAGAAAACCAATTGACAATATTGTGAAGTTCAAAAATCAAAATAATGATTTTTTAGATGCGAGCTTCAATACCATTAAACAAGAGGAATTTACTTTACTGCCCAATAATCAGTTTAATTTAGCTCTTACTCCTTTGAATTTATTCATTTATAATGAGTTGTTAAACGGTTCAGTATCACTTGACGCTAAAGCTGAAATAAAAATAGGAATTGAATGTAAACCAAAATACATTGTTGATTCAAAAGAAACTGAAGTTCATAAGCCAATGGTGCGAGGAAGAAACTTTGAAAGATTCAATGTGTATTTTGGGCAAGATCCAAAATATGTATTGTATCAAAAAGAATTACTCCACCGTCCTCGGGAAGAAAGGCTTTTTTTAACGAAAGAAAAAATTCTTATTCGTCAAACTGGTGATAAAATTATTGCTGCATTGGATACACAACAACTGTATGCATGGAAAAGTGTATTTGTTGTTCTTGTGGAAAATGCATCATTAAACATAAAGTATATCTTAGCTCTTCTTAATTCTTTAGCCATAAATTATTTTTATTCTATTATAGTAGGCGAAACTGACAGGGCTTTTGCTCAAGTGAAAGGCGTAAACCTTAAACGCCTTCCTATAAAAGCAATTCCATTAAGGCAACAAAAATCGTTTGCCCTACTTACTGATTGTATAATTTATCTTAAAAAGAAGAATGCAGTTAATTATTGTATCTTATATGAAGATATTCTTAATGCTATTATTTTTGAACTCTACTTTTCTAATCACATGAAAGAAAAAGAAATTGATGTGATTCAATTTGTAGAGCGAGATGTTGAAGAAGTAGTGCAACGTAGAGAATTTAATCAGCTAACAGATGATCAAAAAGAAACGGTTATCAACCAGCTTCACGGCAGATGGACACACCCGGACAGTGAAGTCCGTAACCGCATCAAACTCTTTGCCGTCCGCAGCCCCGAAATCCTAAAACCTATTCTGGAGTCCAAATGAGAAAAGTTTTTCAGATTAAAATCAAAAATTTCAAGGCATTTCAGCAAGAGCAGATTTTTGACCTAAAAGGTAAGAATGTTCTCGCCTATGGTAATAATGGTTCAGGAAAATCATCTCTGTTCTGGGCATTATATACCCTGACCCAGAGCAGTATCAAAAACGATGAGGATATCCAAAAATACTTCAGGAATTTTAAAGAATCAGATAAAGCAACCCACCAGAGCCTATGTAATGTCTTTGCTGGCGAGGGTGATGATTCCTTCATAGAACTGACCACTATTGATGAACATGGTCAAGATGTATATAAAATCTCCCATGGCACCATAGACACCAACAAAAACAGCGATACCATAATTCAGGAGTTAAACCAGGCCAGCGATTTCATCAACTACAAGCTGCTCCATAATTTTTACGCAGCCACCCACAAGCAGGAAGTAAATCTTTGGCCAGTTTTCGAGCGGGACATCTTCCCCTTCTTAATGGATGATGCCAACCGTATCATGCTTGATAAAATCAAAGCCAGAACATCGGATGTTGATCGGACAAGATCAGGTCAGCCTGTACGATCAGGAAAAAAGAGAGATACCAATATCCAGATACTTGATACACTCAATTTCGAGATTGAAGGGATATTGTCAGAAATTCAGACTAACGCCAATGACTTTATCAAAAAACATTTTTTTGGCAATAAAGATGTTATTCGCCTGACACTCCAATTCGCCAAGAAATTCAATTTTGAAAAAGTAAAGGATAAGCTCTGGCAACCGGAGAAGGAAGCAGAACGGCATAACAATCTCCATATCAAGTTGATCGTTGAAATTTTCCAGGAGGACAGTGGTGACTGGAAGAAAATACATCGGATTCAGTCTTTTCTGAATGAAGCTCAATTAACCAGGATTGCTATTGGTATCCGCATAGGTGCTTTGCGTACCCGAGTCCAGACAACAGATTTCAAAATTCTTGTTCTTGACGATATGCTCATTAGTCTGGACATGTCAAACAGGATGCCCATTATTAAAATGATTCTCAACAAGGACAATGACCCTGACTTACGCTTTTTCGATGAATTTCAGAAAATCATCCTCACTCACGACAAAGGATTCTATGAACTGGCAAAAAGGCATACATCTCCTCAGCAATGGGAATATTACTGCTTTCACGCAAAAGAAGACGAAAACAGTCCGCCGACTATTAAAAGGGATCGAACACGCATTGAAAAGGCCCAGGCATTTCTGGCAGATGGTGAATATGATGCTTGCGGAAATGAATTGAGAAAAGAAACAGAAGCCATCTTAAGCAAACACCTGAAGCCTCTTAATTCAGCAGCAGAAAACGGGAAATTTGAAGAACTGACCAGTCAGCTAAATAGTGTATTTAAACAGGTTTCAGAAACCAACCGCAGAGACTTTAATAAACTGTTTGTGAAGAAACCATTGTCAATTGAACTAATGAATAAATTAAAAACAGATTATTCCAAAGACAACTCTTTGACAGATGATCAAAAAAAACATTTAGCCAGGTTAGAAAATGAGCTTGTAACTTACCTCATAAAACAATATGAATTGAAAGACGATCATGCCAGACTTATTGAAGAAACACAGGACATTTTGAAAAGAATCATGAATCCAGCCTCTCACGCTTCATTGGTACCATTGTATGAATCTGAACTAAAAGACGCTATTTCAGGAGTGCAGAAATTAAAAGAATATCTCAATCGGGAATGAAGAAAGCGATGCTCTTTCCTAATACAATACGAGATGTCAGAGTAGCAAATCGTTCGATGACGCACTACGAGTTTTTTCTAAGGTGCTTAGTTTGTGACGAATCTGTAAATCCTTTATGAATAAGGATTTACAGATTAAAATTAAATTTTTGGGAAACCTTTAAGTATTACTTCGAGTAACTGATCTGCCATCAGCTTATTGTGATTGAATTTGGCAGTTCTTTTGATCAAAAAAATGATGAATTGATCTGTCGTGAAGAGTGGAAGTCTGTGATTTAAGCAAAGCTTGGTCTGTAATTATAACAAAAGTGCTTAAAATACTGGCATTTCTGAGGATTAAACACACCTTTTCGTGCATGAAACAGGCAGTCTGACAAAAATGCTGCCCGGAGAATTGTTTTTTAAGTAGCCCTTTTCGATGTCAGAAATGGCCGTTTAAGGACAACAAACGGGGTTTATCTGAGATTTGTCACTACGATTTCAGCCGGACAGCCAAATGCCACTTGGTTTCTGGTGAGACGTTTCTTGGAGGCACCTGAGCTTGTTGAAGGAGAGAGATTGAGCTTGTCGAAAGGGAGATATAAAATGGATTT
>JAOZRY010001024.1 GCA_029939965.1 Bacteroidales bacterium
ATGGTATTATTTACAATAATAGGCTTTTATTTTGGGAGCCGGAAGGGATAAAATGAATAAAGCGGATGCAAAAAAAATCGCGGTTGAGTTATTTAATTTACAGCAAGAAGCCGAAAGACAAAAACTTAATGAAACGCAAGATTTTGAGTGTCCGCTTGGGCTTGAAAAAGAGGCGATATTATCGCGGGAAGATTCACTAACATTAAAAGACTTTTGCACCGACTTGCGGGAATATAAGAAAATAAAAAGAAATCTAGTAATAAAAATTATTATTTATGGGGCTATAGGCACGTTTTTACTTATGCTTGGAGACAAAGGCACCGCTATTATTAAATTATTGGGAATTGATAAGATTTTTAGTTAAGGCTAATATTATGAAAAAACTAAACGACTTTTACAGAGGCGATACAAAAGAGGTTAAAGTAACAATTACAAAAGCCGACGGGTCCCCCTTCGACTTAACAGGCGCAACTATTACCTTTACCATGAAAAAGGACGACACCGACCCGGACGCCGAGGCGGTAATACAGAAAACCGCCGTTATATCTACGCCGGCCAGCGGTGAGGCTCTTTTAACACTGACAGCGACCGACACCAACCAGGACACCGGCGAATATTTTTACGATTTTCAATTAGTGGACAGCTCCGGCAAGGTGACAACACTTTTAAAAGAAACTATAAGCGTATTACAGGACGTAACCGAAACCAGTTAAAATGATATGGATTGTGATAAAATTAATGTTTCGATTGTTGAAGAGGAAATAAAGGCCACCTTTAGCGAGGACGCGGTAAGCGTTTCTATTGTAGAGGAAACAATAAACGTTAGGCCCGTCGAGGAAACAATAGCGGCCCAGGTAGTCGAAGAAACATTAAGCTTTAAAATTGAAAGTGCGGCTATAGAGTACACCGGTACCAAAGTAAGCCAGATAGAACACGACATAGAGGCCGGCGAAAACATAAACGCCTTAAAGGTTTTAAGAAATGACCTGGATAATAAGGCATATATAGCTGACAGTAGCGACGTAAACGAAACTAATAGAATTTTAGGAGTGGCAAAAATAGCCGCGTTGGCCGGGAATAGCGTGCAATATGTAATAAGTGGAATACTTGAAGACGCAAGTTTTAATTTTGATGTTACAAGCCCGGTATTTTTCGATAGTAACGGTGCATTAACTCAAACGCCACCGCCAAGCGGGTTTGTAACAATAATAGGAATGCCAGAAACAAATAAAATATTAAATGTAAATATACGTCAAGGAATAGATTTAATTTAAAATAGGAGAATAAAAAATGGCTGACAAGTATTTATCGTGGGTTGGAGCAAGCAAAAAGATTAAGGAAATCATTGCAACGGTTA